>JAAZOZ010000318.1 GCA_012797505.1 Smithella sp.
GCGACAGCCGTTGTGGTCAAGGAAAGGTAACTTGCCGACACACTGGCGAACCTGAAAAATCCGCCGGCCATTGTGGTGACGGATTCGCAGGCGATTTTGAAAGTAACCGCCGACGTGCCGCAGCACATTCCGGTAACCACCTTTTCCATCCTGTTTGCCAGACAGAAATCCGACCTGGCCGTCATGGCGGCGGGCGCCGCGGCCATTGAACATCTGAAGCCCGGAGACCGCGTCCTGATTGCGGAAGCCTGCTCCCACCACGCTCTGGAAGACGACATCGGCCGCGTGAAAATTCCGCGCTGGCTGAGGCAATACGTGGGAGGCGACTTGCAGATCGATACCGCCTCCGGCCGCGATTATCCCGCGGATCTGAAAGACTATAAACTGGTCCTGCACTGCGGCGCCTGCATGATCAACCGCCGTGAAATGCTCACCCGTCTTCACAGAGCGCAGGACGCGGGTGTGCCCGTCACCAACTACGGCGTGGCGATCTCCTTTCTGCAGGGAGTGCTCAAACGCAGCCTGGCGCTCTTTCCTTTCGCACTTCTGGCTCTGGAAAAAGAGATGGGAAACAGCTGATATCCATCAAGCAAAATGCAACCGTTACACAGGACCCCTGAGGCTTTGTAGATTTACTGCTTATTGTTACGAATCAATTTCGTAAAGTTCTGATTTGTCTTCTGTAAAAGTTGCTCAATGTATTTTTCGAGAATTTAAAAACGGTTGATGATGTCCCTAGCCTGTTCGGTTAGCTTCAGGCGCGCGGTTTTTTTTCACAAGTTTCATTCCGAAAAGGATGTTTGCCTTATCCCTGGCGATTGAGCAGTTCGGCCTGGTGGTGGGAGGCGAGCGCATCGATCATGACGCCGATGTTGCCGTTGATGAAGCTGTCGAGGTCATAGCGGGTAAGGTTGATCCGGTGGTCGGTGACGCGTCCCTGCGGGAAGTTGTACGTGCGGATGCGTTCGGACCGGTCGCCCGAGCCGACCTGGCTTTTGCGCGCCTGGGCCTGCTCGGCGTTCTGCTTCTGCACCATGGCGTCCAGAAGGCGGGACCGCAATACTTTCAAAGCCTTAGCTTTGTTTTTGAGCTGGGATTTTTCGTCCTGGCAGGTGACGACCAACCCCGTCGGGATGTGTGTGATGCGGACGGCGGAGTCCGTCGTGTTGACGCTCTGGCCGCCGTGGCCGGTGGAGCGGTAAACGTCGATGCGCAAATCGTTGGGATCGATCGTTACTTCCACATCTTCCGCCTCCGGCATGATGGCGACCGTGACGGCGGAGGTGTGAATGCGCCCCTGGGCTTCGGTGACGGGCACGCGCTGGACGCGGTGGGTGCCGCTTTCGTATTTCAGGCGGCTGTAAGCGCCCCTGCCTTCGATCTGGGCGATGATCTCCTTGAAGCCGCCCATGCCGCCCGCCGGCGAAGAACTGACGATTTCCACCTTCCAGCCCTGAGATTCGGCATAGCGCGCATACATCCGGAACAGATCGCCGGCAAACAGACCGGCTTCATCGCCGCCGGTTCCCGCGCGGATTTCCAGAAAGACGTTTTTGTCGTCGTTGGGGTCTTTGGGCAGCAACAGGACCTTGATTTTTTCTTCCAGCGTGGCAAGCTGCTCCTGCAGCTGGGGCATTTCCTCTTTGGCCAGCGCCTTCAATTCTTCGTCGCTCTCCGCAAGGAGTTCCTGGTTTTGAGCAAGGCTCGTCTTAACCTTTTCATAGCTGCGGATCGCATCCACCAGTTCGGATAGGTCCGCGTGCTCTTTGGCGTATTTCTGATACAGCCCCTGTTTGGAAACGACCTGCGGATCGGACAAAAGCCCCTCCAGCTCCCGGTAGCGGAGTTCAATATCGCGAAGTTTGTTGAGGATCTTGTCCATGGCTTTGCCGTTCTGTTTTTTTAGAAATGGGGGCGAGGGGGGTAAACGTATTTACAGCGCTTCCCGATTGTCGGGAATGCGCTATAAATGTTGGGGCGATTTTTTCATCATCAGAAGGGGTGTCCTTGAGCGCTCCGCCTGTGACGGGTCGCGTCAGGATGGATTATTTTGCGGCTTTCTTTTTGGCTGCGGCGGCTGCCGGTTTGGCCTCGTATTTTTTCTTGAATTTTTCCACGCGTCCCGCCGTGTCGATGATTTTCTGCTTGCCGGTCATGAACGGATGGCAGTTGGAGCAGATTTCGATCTTGATGTCTTTTTTGGTGGAGCGTGTTTCAATCACATTGCCGCAAACGCACGTGATGGTCGTCGGTTTGTAGTCCGGATGAATCCCTGCTTTCATTGATTTTTTCCTCCCGGCTCCCGGTCGTCTGGGCCGATCAGAGCCTTAGCATTTTAACAAGATGTGCTGCCTATACCATAAACTTTGAAAATTCAAGATATTTCTTACGAATTCATGGAATCCAGGAATTCCTGATTGGTGTCCGTCTTCTTGATCTTTCCGATGATGAATTCCATCGCGTCCACAGGGTTCATTTCCTGGAGCAGACGCCGCAGAATCCAGACACGGTTGAGATTATTTTTGGGAATGAGCAATTCTTCCTTGCGCGTGCCGGAGCGGATGAGGTCGAAGGCCGGGAAGATGCGGCGGTCGGCGATGCGGCGGTCCAGATGCAGTTCCATGTTGCCGGTGCCTTTGAACTCTTCGAAAATGACTTCGTCCATCCGGCTGCCGGTGTCGATGAGCGCCGTGGAGATAATGGTCAGGGAGCCGCCGTTTTCGATGTTGCGGGCCGCTCCGAAAAAGCGCTTGGGCTTGTGCAGGGCGTTGGAATCCACGCCGCCGGAAAGCACCTTGCCGGACGGCGGAACGACCGTGTTGTAGGCGCGGGCCAGCCTGGTGATCGAGTCGAGCAGAATGACGACGTCTTTTTTGTGCTCCACCAGGCGCTTGGCTTTTTCAATGACCATTTCCGCGACCTGGACATGCCGGGTGGCCGGCTCGTCAAAAGTCGAAGAAATCACTTCTCCCTTCACGCTGCGCTGCATGTCCGTGACTTCCTCGGGGCGCTCGTCGATCAGCAGCACCATCAGGACGACTTCCTTGTGATTGGCCGTGATGCTGTGGGCGATGTCCTGCAGCAGAACCGTTTTCCCGGCGCGCGGCGGGGAGACGATGAGCGCGCGCTGCCCCTTGCCGATGGGAGCGAACAAATCCAGGGTTCGGGTGGAGTAGTTCTCGGAATCGAACTCCAGGTTGAGTTTATCCTGAGGATACAGGGGCGTCAGGTTGTCGAACAGGATTTTATCGCGGGCCTGCTCCGGGCTTTCAAAGTTGACTTCATCAACCTTCAGCAGGGCAAAGTATTTTTCACCCTCCTTGGGGGGGCGGACTTCGCCGGAAATCGTGTCGCCGGTGCGCAGATTGAAACGGCGGATCTGCGAGGGGGAAATGTAGATGTCGTCCGGGCTGGGCAGATAGTTGTAATCCACCGCGCGCAGGAAACCGAATCCGTCCGGCAGAATTTCCAGGACGCCGGAGCCGGAGATGACTCCGTTTTGCTCCGCCTGGGTTTGCAGGATGGCAAAAATCAGATCCTGACGCCTCATGCCGCTGGCTCCGGGGACTTCC
>JAAZOZ010000319.1 GCA_012797505.1 Smithella sp.
CAAGGCGGTCCGGGCGTCGATGGGCGGCGTTTTTTTCCTGAGAATTTTGACGAATATCGACATTGCGGCCCTGCTGCCGGAAATCCAGCGGGAGTACATTCTTGTCGGCAGCGACCCGCACCGGGGCGTCGCGCCGCGCGCGCTGACGAAAAAAGCGGCGCTGCTTCTGGGGAGCGAAAGCCACGGCCTGCCGGATCATCTGCTTGGCGAGGTCCATGAGCGCTGGCGAATCCCCGGCGGGGGAGGCGCCGAATCGCTCAGTCTTCCGCAGGCGGCAGCGATTATGATGTATAAAATGGTGGATGGGGGATGGTGCCCCTCGACGGGCTCGGGGTGACACAGACAGTGATGAGTGAAATGTAGGGAACGGTCGCGACCGTTCCCTACGGGTCATGGGCGAGAGGCGAGAGGCAATGGGCGATGGGGAGATGACGGGATTTATTCAGGTGATGGTGACAACGGAAACGAAGGAGCAGGCCAGAGGCATCGCACAGAGCCTGGTCGGGGAAAAACTGGCCGCCTGCGTCCAGATTGTCGACTCCGTCGAAAGCACGTACCGCTGGAAGGGCAAGGTGGAGAGCGCCCGGGAATGCCTGTGCCTGATCAAAACCCGCAAAAGCCTGTTTCCAAAAGTCGAAGCCGCCGTTAAGGCGCTGCATTCTTACGAGACCCCTGAAATCATGGCGGTTCCTGTTGTCGACGGCAGCGAGGAATATCTGCGGTGGCTCGATGAATCGCTGGCTTAAATTTTACGTGCAATAATTTCAGGTTTGTTTTAAGGGAAGCACCGTGAAAAATCGCAAGGAGACATTATGCCGGACAAAAACGAGCTGGAAAAGAAATGCATTGATACCATAAGGTTTTTGGCGGCGGACGCCGTTGAAAAGGCCAAATCCGGCCACCCGGGCATGGCGCTTGGCGCGGCGCCAATGGCCTTTGCGTTGTGGACCAAACATTTAAAGCATAATCCTGAAAATCCAGACTGGCCGGACCGGGACCGGTTTATTCTGTCGGCCGGTCACGCCTCGATGCTGTTGTACGCGCTTCTGCACCTGACAGGCTATGATTTATCTCTGGATGACATTAAAAATTTCCGCCAGTGGGGAAGCCGGACGCCGGGGCACCCCGAGTACAGGCATGTGCCGGGTGTTGAAGTTACCACCGGCCCCCTGGGCCAGGGACTGGCCAACGGTGTCGGCATGGCCGTTGCCGAAGCGCACCTGGCTGCCCGTTTCAACCGCGCGGGTCAGCAGATCATCGATCATTATACGTATGTCATGGCCAGCGACGGTGATTTGATGGAAGGTGTGGCCGCGGAATCCTGCTCTCTGGCTGGCCATCTGCGCCTGGGAAAGCTGATCGTCCTGTATGACGACAACCGGGTCTCTCTGGCAGGTTCCACGGGTCTTGCCTTTACCGAGGACATCGAGATGCGCTTCAAGGCTTACGGCTGGCAGGTGCAGAAGGTCAAAGACGGAAACGATGTGGCCGCTATCGACCGGGCCATTAAAAAAGCCAAAAAAGAAAAGGAAAAACCGTCGCTCATTTGCGTGCGGACCACGATCGGCTACGGCGCCCCAAACAAACAGGGTTTGTGCGATTCGCACGGCTCTCCCCTGGGGGAAAAGGAGCTCAACGGCGCCAAAGAAGCCTGCTCCTGGCCCACGGAGCAGGCATTTTATGTTTCCGGGGAGGTCGCGAAATTTTTCCGCAGGGCGGTTTCCCACGGGAGAAAGTACGAGCGCGCCTGGCAGGATGCGCTGGCCGACTACCGGCGGGCGAATCCGGCCCTGGCCGCTGAACTGGAAAGAGCTCTTTCGGGCGAACTGCCCGAGGGCTGGGACGCGGCGCTTGCCGAATTCCCGGCGGGGTCCAAGGATATGGCCACGCGCAAAGCTTCGGAAGCCGTGATGCAAATGATCGCCTCCCAGGTACCCCAGCTGGTCGGAGGGTCGGCGGACCTGAATCCCTCGACCTGCACCTGGCTCAAGGGTATGGGTGATTTTCAAAGTCCGAATCTCGGCAGGGAAGGTCTGCACGGCATGGTGGGCGGCGCCTGGGGTTACTCGGGGCGCAATATTCATTTCGGCGTGCGCGAACATGCGATGGGCGCCATCTCGGTGGGGCTCGCGCTGCACGGAGGCGTGATCCCCTACACGGCAACCTTTTTGACATTCGCGGACTACATGCGCCCGCCCATGCGGCTGGCTGCTTTAATGGGTCTTCGCGTCATTTTTGTCTTTACGCATGACAGCGTCGGCGTGGGCGAAGACGGTCCGACGCATCAGCCGGTCGAGCAGATCATGAATCTTCGTCAGATTCCCAACATGACGGTTATCCGGCCGGCGGACGCCAACGAAACGCTGGAGGCCTGGCGTCTGGCGCTGGCCAACACCACCGGGCCGACGTCGCTGATCTTCAGCCGACAGAACCTGCCGCTTCTGGATCGCTCCATCTGTGCGCCCGCCTCCTGCGCGGGCCGGGGCGGCTATGTCCTGTGGGAGTCGTCTGTCCTCGAGCCGAACATTATCCTGATGGCCACCGGTTCGGAAGTGGCCCTGGCGCTGGAAGCCGGCCGCAGGCTGGCGCAGGAAGGAACCCGCGTCCGTGTTGTGTCGCTGCCCAGCTGGGAAATTTTTGACCGCCAGCCGCAGGAATACCGCGATTCGGTCCTGCCGCCGAGAATTCGGGCGCGCCTGGCCGTGGAAGCGGGAATCAAGCTGGGATGGGAGCACTATGTCGGGCTTTCGGGAAAGATCATCGGCATGGAGACCTTCGGCGCGTCCGCG
>JAAZOZ010000038.1 GCA_012797505.1 Smithella sp.
CGAAAGCAACCGGAACTTACGGCCGTTTTGCTGAAGCTGTAAAAGTTATCAATCCCCGTAAAGAATAAGGAGTAGAAAAATGGCTTTATTTGAAGGATACGAAAGAAGAATCAAACAGATCACTCCTTTTCTC
This sequence comes from Smithella sp., assembly GCA_012797505.1. Lineage (GTDB taxonomy): Bacteria > Desulfobacterota > Syntrophia > Syntrophales > Smithellaceae > UBA8904. Next base: position 134 of record JAAZOZ010000038.1, read on the forward strand.
GCGAAATATGGAATTTCCTCGCTGGAGGAAGCCGAAAAAGTATGCCTCGAGAAAGGCGTGGATGTCAGAAAAATCGTCAAGGAAATTCAGCCGATTTCATTTGAAAACGCCGGCTGGGCTTATCTGGTCGGCGCTGCCGCCGCCATTAAAAAAGGCCAGAAGACGGCCGCCGATATCGCCGAAACGCTGGGTGAAGGATTGCAGTCCTTCTGCATTCCCGGGTCCGTCGCCGACGACCGCCAGGTGGGCATCGGACACGGCAATCTCGCTTCCATGCTGCTTCGGGAAGAGACAAAATGCTTTGCATTTTGCGCGGGGCATGAATCATTTGCCGCGGCGGAGGGCGCCATCGGACTCGCCAAATCGGCCAACAAGGCGCGCAAAGTTCCTCTGCGCGTCATTCTGAACGGTCTGGGAAAAGACGCGGCTCATATTATCGCCCGCGTCAACGGCTTTACCCATGTCGCGACCGCATTTGACTACAAAACCGGAAAAGTTTCCGTGGCCAGGGAGAAAGCCTACTCCAAGGGCGACCGCGCGGCCGTGAGGTGCTACGGCGCCGATGACGTGCGCGAAGGCGTGGCCATCATGCATCTGGAAGGCGTGGATGTGGCCATCACGGGCAACTCCACCAACCCGACGCGGTTCCAGCATCCGGTGATGGGCGTTTACAAAAAAGAATGCATTCTGGCCGGCAGGAAGTTTTTCTCCGTGGCTTCCGGCGGCGGAACGGGGAGAACGCTGCATCCCGATAATATGGCCGCCGGCCCCGCCTCCTACGGCATGACCGACACCATGGGACGCATGCATTCAGACGCGCAGTTTGCCGGATCATCCTCCGTTCCCGCGCACGTGGAGATGATGGGGCTCATCGGCATGGGCAACAACCCGATGGTCGGCGCTTCGGTTGCCGTCGCCGTCGCTGTTGAACAGGCCATGAAATAATCGGGGATTTTCAAAAATGGACACACAGCGGTCTTATGCCGCCCGCAAGGGCGGCTGCGGCCGCTCTTTTTTTACCCGGAAGAAATATTATTTTTCCCGGCGCATGACGTGAACGGCCGTGGCCTTGAAGGACGCAAAAACCGTTGCGCCCTCGCACAGCCCCAGATCCTCGCAGGAAGACACGGTGAGATAGGCAACCACGGGAAAACCGCAGTCCAGAACCAGTTTATAAAAAAAGGCCTGGCGGACAATCTTCTGAATTTGAGCCTCGAAGATGTTTCGGGCGCTCGAATTTTCCGGCGCTTCCCGCGACACAACGATATTTTCCGGCCGGATGCAGCAAAAGACTTTCTGGCTGATCGGAGCGCTGCCCGTCGCCTCGATGGTTTTCCCCGACACAAGCACTTCCATCAGACCCGACCGGATGTTTTGGACGGTTCCTTCCAGAATCGTTTCGGTTCCGACAAAATTGGCCACAAACTCGGATTGGGGCTGATTGAAGATCTGCGCGGTCGCGCCGGTCTGGATGAGTCGTCCTTCAGACATCACCGTGACATCCTGCGCCAGGCGCAGGGTTTCTTCCCGGTCGTGCAGCGCCAGTACGGCGGTGATCTTCGTCTCTTCCAGAATATGCCGCAGATCATCGATCAGCGATTCGCGCGTCGGCGGATCGAGGGAGTTGAACGCCTCATCGAGCAAAATCAGATGAGGCTTCAGGGCAAAGGCGCGCGCCAGGGATACTCTTTTGGATTCTCCGCCCGAAAGCGTTTTGGCCGATCTTTTCGCCAGCGAACTGATGCCGAAATACGCCAGGGCGTCTTCGACGTTCTTCCGAATGTCGCTCTGCGTCATCCCGCGGAACTTGAGCCCCAGGGCCACATTTTTATAAACGGACGTGGAAAGCAGCAGCGGCTCCTGGAAAACAACACAAACGCTCCTGCGCATCCAGGAACGCTCCGCGCTGGTTTCAATGGATCGTCCCTTGTAATATATTTTCCCCTGCTCCGGTTTGAGCAGGCCTGCCATTGTCAGCAACAGCGTGGACTTGCCCGCGCCGTTGGGTCCGATTAAAGCCAGAACTCTGCTTTCCTGAACCTTCAGATCCCGAATGTCCAGCACCCTGACGCCGCCGCGGTGAACCATTAAATTTTCGACGCTCAGAATCGTGTTCATCGTGGATGCTGCCTTTGCTGAACGTGGGTCAGCAGCAGATTCACCAGAAACGCAAGGAGCAAAAGGATAATGCCCAGCGCTATGGCGATATCGAAGTTCCCCTTGCCGGTTTCCATCACCGTCGCGGTCGTCAGCACGCGCGAATATCCTTTGATGTTGCCGCCGACCATGATCGATGCTCCGACTTCAGAAATCACGCCCCCGAAACCCGCCATGACGGCCGCCAAAAGCGGAAGGCGGGATTCCTTGATGAGAACCCAGACCATCTGCATCCGGCTGGCGCCCAGCGACAGAATCTGCAGCCGCAGATTGGGCGGCAGATTCTGAATGGAGGCCAGCGAGATCCCCATGACGATCGGCGTGGCAATGATCGCCTGGGCAATGATCATGGCGTAGGGAGTGTAGAGAATTTCAAGAAAACCGAATGGGCCGCTGCGCCAGATCATGATGGTCACAAAAAGACCCACCACCACGGGCGGCAATCCCATGCCCGTGTTGATAATGCTGATGACCAGCCTTTTTCCCGGAAAGTTGTTTAACGCAACGACCGTCCCGACGGAAACGCCGAAGAACAGACTGATGAACGTGGCTGTCCCCGATATTTTCAGGGACAGCCACGTGACTCCCAGCACTTCGGGATCCAGGCTGATCAGCAGTTGAAAAGCCTTGACGATTCCCTGAACAATTAATTCCATCGTTGATTATTTTCCCAGATCTTCAACTTTCTTTCCGGCATCCGGGAAAAATAAAGGCGAACCGTATTTATCCACGCCAAATGTCTTAATGATGGTCTGCGTTTTTTTGGAAACCATAAAATCGGCAAAGGCTTTGGCGCCTGGGGCATTGGCTTTCGGCCACTTTGCGCCGTTGACTTCAATCACATGGTAAATGTTGAGCAGCGCCGCGTCGCCTTCATTCAGAATCTCCAGCCCCAGATTTTTTCTCATGGCCAGATAGGTGCCCCGGTCCGACAGTGTGTAGGCTTTTTTCTCGGAGGCGACGTTCAGCGTCTGTCCCATACCCAGCCCCGTTTCCTGAAACCATTTCTGTCCCGACGGATTGATGTTCGCCTTTTTCCAAAGGGTCTTTTCCTTTGCGTGTGTTCCGGAGTTGTCCCCACGCGAAATAAACAGAGCGTTGGCGGCGGCAATCTTCTTCAGCGCGTCCGAGGAGGATTTGATGCCCTTGATTGCGGCCGGGTCGGACGGCGGGCCCACAATGATGAAGTCATTGTGCATCACCAGGCGGCGGTTGATTCCGTAGCCCGCTTCAACAAACTTCTTCTCGGCATCCGGCGAATGAACCAGCATAACATCGGCCTCGCCTTTTTCCCCCATCTTCATTGCCTGTCCGGAACCGACGGCGATCGTCTTCACGAAGTAGCCCGTCTCTTTTTCAAAAAGGGGAATTAAAACATCGAGCAGGCCGGAATCCTGCGTGCTGGTTGTTGTGGCCAGAATGATGTTTTTCTGCTTGGGGGCCGCGAACGCACCGGTTGCGCCCAGCACAACCAGAGACGCGACGACGGCCAGGAGGATAAACCGCTTGCTGCTTTTGAATATTTTCATATCTTGTCTCCTTCTTCAGGTTTTATTTGTTCTGCAGTTTCTGCCATTCCACGGAATTGGGGAAAAACAGCGGCGCGCCGTATTTGTCTTTGCCGAAATCCCGGATGATCAACTGGCCTTTTTCCGGTGACGTCAGCCACTTGACGAACGTCAGGGTGTCTTTGTGGTTGACTTTTGGGAATTTGGCCGGGTTGACCGGTATCAGCGAAATGTAATTCAACAGCGCCTCGTCGCCTTCCACCAGGATGACCACTTTGATCTGATCTTTCAGGGACAGGAAGGTGGCCCGGTCAATCACCGTATATGCGGCCTGCTGATCGGTGTATTTCAGCGTGGGAATATTTCCTTCCGCCCCCTTTTCATAAACAACATACCATGCGCCCTTAGGTTCGACACCTGATTTTTTCCAGAGTTCCATTTCCGCCACATGCGTGCCCGACTTGTCCCCCCGGCTGATGAATTTGGCGTTTGCCTCCATGATTTTCTTCAAGGCCGCCGTTGCCGATTTTTCTCCCTTGACGGCAGCCGGGTCTGAAGCGGGGCCGACGATCACAAAATCGTTGTACATGAGTGGGATTCTTTCGGTGCCGTACCCGTCGGCAATAAACTTTTCCTCTAGGGATTTGGCATGCGCCATCACCAGATCGATCTGGCCGTTGGTGGCCAGCTTGAGCGCCGCACCGGTCCCGGCGCCGACGTGGCGAACGCGGATTCCGGTTTCTTTTTCGAACTGATCTTCCAGCGCAGCCACAATGCCGGAGTCGATCGGTCCGATCGTACTGGATAAAAAGATGAACGGCTCGCTTTTCGGGGATGACAGAGACGCGCACCCCGCCGCCAGAACCAGGCAAAGCAAAACAACCAACGCCGACCATTTTCTGACAAAAATCCTCATAATCATGCTCCTTTCACTTTTCATTTTTCGCACGTTTTCGTAATGCATTATGAGAATTTTATCAAGAATATTATCCCAAAATCTGACGTTAAATTACCTTTTTGCCAATTATCGGCCCAATACCATTTAGAATTTGTTGATGGGAACATTTTACCCGGGTGGATACAGAAGATGGGGAGAAAGGAAGCAGGGAAAGACTGAAAGTGGCTAGTGAATAGTGGATGGTGGATAGTAAAAGAAAATGCAGGGAACCGCCGCTACCGATCCCGGCAATTTACCATTCAATAGCCAGAGGTGCGTGCCTTCAGGCGCCAGGTCACAAGAGCCCAGCGCTGCTTTTCACTCATCACTCGTCTTCCTATGGCCCATTGCCCATTGCCTATGGACCCGTAGGGAAGGGTTTGAAACTCCCTACACAACAATGGCACAAAATTTGATATAGGTGTGAACGAGATTTGATTTGTGATATGGAGTCCGTAAAAGTGCGGTTTACGATTTGAAAGGGTTGTCGACAACTTCTATGCGCAAAATAATTTTCTTCCTCTTTTTGCTGTTTTTCATCCCGGCCCAGAGTCTTTTCGCGACGGATGACATTAAAAACGGAGACGTCCTCTCGCTGGAGCGGTGTATTGCCATTGCCCTGAAAAATCATCCCGCTCTGGGCGCGGCCGCCGGCGCCATCCATCAGTCGGAGAGCAAAATCGGCAAGGCCCGCGCCGGTTATTATCCCCAGCTTTCCATACAGTCCGGCTATTCTCGCATCGGCCCGCCGTCTTCGTCCCTGAGCAACAGCTCCTACGACTATTATTCCAACGCGCTGAACCTCAATCAGACGCTGTTTGACTTCGGCAAAACCTCCACCGCCGTGGATATTCAGAAACTGGGCAAGCAGTCGGCCCAAGCGGATTTTCAGGACACCGCCTCTTCGCTCACGTACAGCGTTCAGGACGCCTACTTCTCGCTTCTCAAAGCCAAGATGAGCGAAACCGTCGCCGTGGAGACCGTCGGCCAGTTTCAGCAGCACTTTGAAATGGCCCGGACATTTTTTGAAACGGGGAAAAGCTCCAAGATTGACGTAACCAGCGCGGAAGTCAATCTCAGCAACGCCCGCATCCAGTTGATTTCCGCCCAGAACGCCCTGCGTCTCGCGCGGGTGAATCTCAACAAGGCCATGGGCGTGATTACCGCCCCCGAATACGAAATTCAGGAAAATTTCAATATGCAAGCGTCGGATATTACGTTTGAAGCCGCTCTTGCCCGGGCCTATGAAAACCGGCCGGACATCCAGTCAATCGCCCTGAAAAAAGACGCGCTGGAAAAAACGGTCGATCTCAATAAAAAGGACTATCTGCCCATCCTTTCCGGAAATGCCGCCTACGGCTACGCAGGACAGGATTCCTCCCTGAATCAGTCCTGGAATGTCGGCGTCGCCGTCACTTTCCCTTTTTTTTCGGGCTTCTCCACCAAATACGCCGTCGAAGAGGCAAGAGCCGGTCTGGATATTGCCAAAGCCAATGAGGAAACGCTTCGCCAGAAAGTCTTTCAGGAAGTCAAGTCCGCGTGGCTCAACCGCCACGAGGCTTTTGAGCGGATCGAGGCTGGCAAAATCACCGTGCGCCAGGCCGAAGAATCGTTGGAGCTCGCCCAGGGCCGCTATGCGACGGGCGTAGGCAATTCGATTGAAATCACCGACGCCATGATCAAGCTCAACAACGCCAAAATGACCTACATTGCCGCCTTGTCCGATTTCAACATCGCCGAAGCCAGTCTGGAGAAAGCCATGGGAGCAAAAACGCCATGAAGAAAATTCTTGTCGCAAGCGTCATCCTGATCCTGATTCTGATCGCCCTGTTTATCTTTCTCAGCCGCCGCGAACCGGTGCCGCAGTATATCACCCAGACGGCGGACCGGGGCGACATCCGCGCTACGGTTTCCGCCACGGGAACCGTCAATGCCGTCACGACCGTTCTGGTCGGCACGCAGGTGTCCGGAACGATCAAGACGCTGTTTGTCGATTACAATTCCACGGTCAGACAAGGCCAGCTTTTGGCCCAGATCGATCCCGCTTCGTTTGAGGCGCAGGTGGCCCAGGCCGCCGCCAATCTTTCGCTGGCCCGCGCCAATCTGGAAAAATCCAAAGTCGCCCTGCGCGACACCGTTTCCACCTTTGAACGAAACAAAATCCTTTTCGGGAAAAATTTCATTTCCAAACACGATCTGGATACGTCCGAAACCGCTTACCTTTCCGCCCTGGCTCAGATCAAGGCCTCCGAAGCGCAGGTGGAGCAGACCCGGGCGGCGCTGAACCTCGCGCAAACCAATCTCCGCTACACGCGGATTATTTCGCCGGTTAACGGAACGGTCATCTCGCGCAGCGTGGACGTCGGGCAGACCGTCGCCGCCAGTTTTCAGACGCCCACGCTGTTTACCATCGCCCAGGATCTGACCAAAATGCAGATTGTGGCCAATATCGACGAAGCGGACATCGGCCGTCTGCGCGTGGGCCAACCCGTCACCTTCACCGTGGACGCCTATCCCGATCTGACGTTTCGGGGAAATGTTTCGGAAATCCGCAACTCGCCGATCACCGTGCAAAATGTCGTCACCTATGACGTGATTGTCAAGGTGGACAACGCGGATCTGAAACTCAAGCCGGGCATGACGGCCAACGTCTCGATCGTCATCGACGACAAAAAAGGAATCCTGCGGGTTCCCAACGCCGCGCTGCGGGTCAAAATCCAGGACAAAACCTCCTCCGCGCCTGCGCCGAAAGGCCCCGGCGTCTGGGTGCTGGAGAACAACAAGCCCAAACGCATTCCGCTTTCGGTCGGCATCAGCGACAACCGCTTTACGGAAGTCGTCTCCGGAAAGATTTCGGAGGGCGCCGCGATCATTGTGGAAGTCAAAAGCAACGACCAGAAAAACGCGGCGACGCAAACCCAGCGGCCCGGACCGAGGTTCTAGCGGCCATGGCGCTTATCGAGACGGACCATCTGGAAAAAAGATACGAAGTGGGCGACAGCATCGTCCACGCGCTGGACAAAGTTTCCCTTCAGATCCACCGGGGGGAATTCGTGGCGGTGATGGGGCACTCGGGCTCCGGCAAGTCCACCTTTATGAATGTCATCGGCTGCCTGGATGAGCCGACCGCCGGCACGTATCGCCTCGACGGGATTGACGTAAGTTCTCTCAGCCGCGACGCGCTCGCTGAAATCCGCAACCAAAAAATCGGGTTTGTCTTTCAGGGATTCAACCTGCTCGCGCGCACGACGGCGCTGGAAAACGTTGAAGTCCCCCTGCTCTACAACAAAGACGGAAGCAAAAACCGCAGGGAGCGGGCGCTGGAGGCTCTCCGGACGCTGGGCCTGGAAGACAGGCGCCACCATCATCCCAATCAGCTTTCCGGCGGACAGCAGCAACGGGTGGCGATTGCCCGGGCGCTGGTCAACAACGCGCCGCTGATCCTGGCCGACGAACCGACCGGCAACCTGGATACGAAAACGAGCATCGAAATCATGGACCTTTTTGTCCGCCTCAACGAAGAGAAAAAAATCACCATTGTTCTGGTCACGCATGAACCCGATATTTCAACCTACAGCAAACGCATTATTCATTTTCTGGACGGCAAACTGGTCAGCGACGAGGCAAACCGCCGATGATGAACATGCCTTCAACCGTGAAAATTTCATTGCGCGCCCTGCGCGTCAACAAGATGCGCTCCGCTTTAACCATGCTGGGCATCATCATCGGCGTGGCCGCCGTGATCACCATGCTGGCCGTCGGTCGGGGCGCCAGCAATAAGATATCCGAGCAGATCGCCTCCGTGGGCAGCAACCTGATCATCGTCCTTCCGGGTTCGACCACCGCCAGCGGCATCCGTTTGGGAAGCGGCGCCACACAGAATCTGACCCGCTCGGATGCCGAGGCCATCAAACAGGAGTGCTCCGCAGTCGCCACGACCGCCCCGATCCTCAACGGCAGCGCCCAGATTATTTACGGCAATTCCAACTGGCCCTCCATCGTCTTCGGAACGGATGAAAACATGCTGGAAGTCCGGGAATGGACACTGGCTTCCGGCCGGAACTTTTACGATCAGGAAATCCGCAGCGCGGCCAAAATCTGCCTGCTGGGACAAACCGTCGTGGACAATCTTTTCGGCAACGACGACCCGCTCCACAAGACGGTTCGCATCAAAAAAGTCCCGTTTGTCGTGATCGGCGTTCTGGCCCCGAAAGGCCAGTCGATGCTGGGGCAGGACCAGGACGACATCGTCTATGTGCCGGTCTCCTCCGCGCAGCGGAACCTCTTCGGACGATGGTTTCCGGGAACGGTGCGCTCGATTATGGTCAAAGCCAGAAGCACGGAGGATCTGGACCGGGCGGAGCAGCAAATCAAGGAGCTCCTGCGGCAACGGCACCGCATCGGTCCGGATCAGGAAGACGACTTCACCGTCCGCAATCTGACGCAAATGATGCAGATGGCGGAGCAGGCTTCCCGCGTGATGGCGCTCCTGCTCGCCGCTATCGCAGGCGTTTCGCTTCTGGTGGGCGGCATCGGCATCATGAACATCATGCTGGTTTCGGTCACGGAGCGAACCAGGGAAATCGGCATCCGGATGGCCGTCGGCGCCAAAACCTGGGACATTCGCCTGCAATTTATCATCGAGGCGGTGATTCTCTCGCTCATCGGCGGGCTGATCGGCGTTCTGCTGGGTGTTTTGTTCGCGCAGCTTTTGTCTTTCTTCGCCGGCTGGACAATCCTGATTTCAACCTACTCCATCCTTCTCTCTTTCGGTTTCTCCGGCCTGGTCGGCATCTTTTTCGGCTTCTATCCGGCCTACAAGGCCTCGCTGATGAACCCCATCGACGCCCTGCGACATGAATGAGCGGCGATGAGCCCGCCGCCGAATAATTGTATTGACCTGAACCCGCATTTACGGTAAAAGCTCCGACAATTTCAAAGCGGCGCTACAGAGGCCGGTTTTGAAATTCATTTTTGATGAACGCGTAAAAAGTCATTCAAGCCGTCACCCCGGCGGACGCCGGGGCCCAGAACTTGTTGGAATTAATGGATACCGGCTTTCGCCGGTATGACGAAAACCGCGATTTCTAGACTTTTTACGAGATCGTCGGTTTTGGACGTCAACAAAATATCGATAAAGGGAGGCGGAAAAGAATTATGAGTATGGAAATTACGGCCCCCATGCCGGGGAAAATCGCCAGCATCGTGGTGAACGTGGGCACGCAGGTGCAGGAAGAAGAGGAAGTGATCATCATGGACGCCATGAAGATGGAGATCCCCGTATATGCTCCGGGAGCGGGAACCATCAAGGAAATCAAGGTCAAAGTGGGCGATTCCGTCAATGAAGGCCAGGTGCTGGCCATCCTTGAATAAGTAGATTTTTTACAATTTGAACAATCAACCCGTTTTGTGATTTTCATCATCGCAAAACGGGTTTTTGTTTCCTGTTGAAGGTGGATTCTTCGAGAGCTTTGAAAAATGTCATTTCGAGGAGCGTGAGCGACGAGAAATCTTAAGAATGGCCGTTTGTTCAAGATTTCTCCCTTCGGTCGAAATGACAAAGAAGAAGTCGAAATGACAAAGAAGAAGTCGAAATGACAAAAATGGCCGTTATTCAAAGCTCTCTCTTCAGCTTCTTTCCGGCGATTCCGGTTGACAAGCTGCCGGGCCTTTCTTATACTGCCCGCGAAAAGCAAAAGACCAACAAGGGGATGGCGCATGGAAAAAACCATTACAAAAGCTTACGTGGATGACAAAGGATTTGTTCTGCTGGTCTGTTCAAACTGCAACACGATTCAACAGCAGGAAGCAAAATCCTATGGAGGCGCCAAAGGCCCGATTTCAATTACGTGCGGCAATTGCGGCAATGTCTATGACGTTGAGATCGAATTTCGGAAATTCTACCGCAAAGGGATCCGCGTGGACGGCTTGTACTTCGGCGTCAGCAACCCCAAAATCTGGGGGAAAATGGTTCTGAAAAACGTCTCGATGCAGGGATGCGGCTTTGAAACGATGGGCGCCAACCCGTTTCAGCCGGGGGATCTGATCAAAATCGAATTTCAACTCAATGATGCAAAGCGTTCCGTCATTAAAAAACAGGCCGCCGTCCGCTCCACTTTCAAGAAATATGTCGGCTGCCAGTTCCAGGATCTTCCCAACGCCATGGATGCAGACCTGGGATTTTATCTGAGGACTCCGTAATTCCTGATGCTTTCACTAACGATCCATTTGCGCACGATCCGGGCGGGAGAGCCATGAACGATGTGCTCGCGGCCATCGGCCTTGCGCCGGTCCTCATCGCTCAGGCGCTCTATGTCCGGCGCGTGACTCCCAGGCTTCCCGAGCCTTCCGGGGAACGATCCGGCGTTCACGGCTCCGGCCCGCTGCTCAAACTGCTCATTGTCGGCGATTCCGCGGCGGCGGGCGTCGGCGTTCCTCTTCAGAACCAGGCGCTTTCCGGACAACTGGCTCGCGCGCTGGGTGAGGACTTCCGCGTATCCTGGAAATTGATTGCCCAAACCGGTCATCGGGCAAAAGATGTGCTGGCCGTTCTGGAAGAAACGGACCCGGAGAAGTTTGATGTGGTGGTCACCTCCATCGGCGTCAACGATGTCACCCACGGTACCGGCAGGCAAACCTGGATTGCAAGGCAGGAAAAAATCATCCGTCTGCTTCTTTCCAAATTTCATTCTCCGTTTATCGTTTTGTCCGGCATTCCCCCCATGCACCTCTTCCCCGCCCTTCCCCAGCCCCTGCGCTGGTATCTGGGATCCAGAGCGAGCCAATTCAACAGAGCATTGCAGAAAGCCGTTGAAAGTTGCAGCCGTTGCCGTTTTGTGCGGATTGATTTTCCTCTGGAGGCGTCCTACATGGCCGATGACGGCTTTCACCCCGGCGCCCGCGCCTACGCCTTCTGGGCCGACCATCTGGCCGATGTCATCCGGCGGCACAAAAATCAGGCCTGATTCCGAAATCTTACGAGTCCATTACTCTTTCAAGGGAGCGCTTCCGGACAGAAACAGTTTCCACAGGGCTTTGAACGTCGGATAGTCATGCCCGCCCGGGATGGCATAGACGCGGTCCGGCGGCAATACCTCCGCCAGCAACTGAGATCCCTGCCGGTAGAAATCATCCGTGCCGTAGCCCAGATAAATCATTTTGTCCGGATGGTCGCCGACGGCCGTCTTGATCCAGTGCCACAACATTCTCTCCCAATCGTCTTCATCCTGATAGACGCCCGGATTCCAAAGGCGCACGCCGCCCGCGGCCTCGATTTCATTCAGGATGAATTTTTTGCCGAGAAAAGGCGCCATCAGATAGATCCCCGCAACGTCCTGCGGATGCTCCTTCAGATACAGGATCGCGCCCAGGCCTCCCATCGAAACACCGATGAGCCAGATTTTCCGGCAGCCTCGCATCTTCGCCGGTTCGATGACATCTTCTTTCAACCTCGCGATCATACTGCGGTCGATGTAGTAGCCGAGATGAGCGTCGGGAGCGGCCATGTCATAAGCCAGTCCCCTTGCCCGGACTTCATCCACAAATCCCTCTTCTTCAAAACTTTCAGCGCCGCTTCCCATGCCGCGCAGAAAGACCACCAGACCCTGTCGGCAGCCGCCGGGCTGATCGTAGGTCAGCACCTGCAGCGGCTTTTCGGCCCAGGTGGCGCAGCCCGCTAAAAAAAACACAAGCAAAAATAAGGCCTTGTAATATTTCATGTTTTCCTGCTTTTCCGAACCGGCTCAACGGGCCAGACATAAGGCAGATCGTCCGGTTCGAGCCATCCGAACGCGCCATAGTATTCCCTGTCCTTCCGAAGCAGATTGGATCGGTGCGAAGCATGAAAAGATTCGTCGCCCAGCCAGAGAGGATACGTGATTTTCCCGCGGATGACCTGTTTCGGCATTCGGTTGAGATAGCCCCGCCGGACCCACTCGTCCATCGCCAGATTATGATATTGCTTCAGCGCGTTCGTATATCCGCGCCACATGGCCGCGGCGGGATGGCGGCTCCAGCCCGAACCATCCGCGGAAATCGCCCGGAGAAGCTGCATCGCCTCCAGGCGCTGTTTGCCCAAGCGCCTTGAATCGAGAACCCGCAGGGATTGGGCAAAGTCGGGATAGGGCAAAAACGTCTGCATGACAAATTTCTCCACTACCTGGAAAACGTGTTCACAAGCTTTCTCCAATTCCATCGGTAAACGGCTGAATCTAACGCTTCTTTTCTGCTTCAGCCAATGTGGCGAGGGTTATTTTTTCGGAGCCATACTTGTCTCTTATCTTGTCCATGGCCTTGTCGATTTGCTTATTTTTGTCGGATCGAATATTTACCTGCCGCTGATCAAAGAGCGACAACTGTTCAGAAAATGTGTGCTCATGAAAACCGGAGACGCTGATTCCAATTAATCGCACCGGACGGCCCGCACTCCAATTTTGCTCGAGCAGAGAGCAACCGGCCTGGTATATTTCCCTGGTGACGGATGTTGCAGCAACGGTCATTTGCCTTGTGACAGAACGGAAGTCGGAATATTTAAGTCTGATATGCACGGTCCGGCCTTCTTTCCCCTGTTTTCTCACAGTCATGCCGACATCATCGGCAAGTTCCAGCAGAATCATTTTCGCTTTTTCAATATCCGTCAGATCTTCCGGCAATGTTTTTTCACGCCCGATGGACTTAACATCATCCTCTGTGCGCGCAAGAATTATTGAATGGTCAATTCCATTGGCATGCCAATAAATCTCATCCCCGACTTTTCCCAAAGCCTGATGGATGACACTGACATCGGATTTTGCCAGCTCGCCTATTGTCTTTATGCCTATACGGTTCAATTTCTCGGCGGTTTTGGCGCCTACGCCATACATTTCTTTTACGGAAAGCGGCCAGAGCCTTTCCGGAATGTCCTTTTCCCACAGTTCGGTGATGCCAAGAGGCTTCTTCATTTCAGCGGCCATTTTTGCCAGAAATTTGTTTTCCGCAATGCCTATCGAGCACCAAAGCCCAAGACGGTCTTTGATTTCATCCATGATGCGCTGTGCGGCATTCAGTGGTTTGCCAAACAGTCCTTCACTCCCTGTCATGTCAAGCCAGGCCTCATCGATGCTGTTTTGTTCGATGTCAGGAGTATAATTCGACAGCAAATGCATCACTGCTTCTGATTTCCGCCCATAGAAATGATGATCCGGGGAAACCAAAGTCAATTCAGGGCAACGTTTCAAAGCCTCGTGATTCACCATAGCCGTTTTGACGCCCTGTGCCCTTGCTTCATAATTTGCAGCAAGAATGATTCCGGTGCGCCTCTTCGGATCGCCGGCGACAGCGGCCGGGATTCCGACAAGAGAAGGGTTCCTTGTCATTTCACAGCTGATAAAAAAAGCATTCATATCGACAAGAAATATAACTTTCTTCATGGCTGTCCCTTTTATCGAGAACGCTTTGCTCTTTATTATTTATAATGGACGGCAAGCCATACCGTCTCCTGATCCGGGTCTGTCCATTCCACCCGATGTCTCCGGCGCCGGTCAATGCGGATGTGATCGCCGGGTTTCAGCGCCAGGACGTCTTCCCGCCCCTCGAAGCGCAGACCGGCGTTTCCCCTGAGCACAATCACCCATTCGTTGTCCTCCTGATCATACCAGAATCCATCAGGCGAAGATTGGCCGTGGGAGACGATCCTTTCAATGCGGAGGCCGGGCGCCTCGAGAATCGCCTCTATCAGCTCGTCTTTCCGGCTGTCCGGCATATCGGCAAAGATGTTTTCGACCGGGTTCATGTTGTCCCCGCTTATTCTGTGGTTCATGCGGCCTCCCTGATCAGGTTCACGTCATCTTAGCTATCGGATTACGATAATCTTTTAAATCTGATTTCGCACTTGTCGTGGCCGTTGGCGATCGTTTCCCCCGGTTCCAGCGTGCAGCCGAACGATTTTGCGATCCCCCTGTCCCCCTGCATCGCAATGTCGCACAGCCGGGCAATCTGCTCATCGCCGGCCCCCTGCGACTGCCAGGCCGCCACAAGCGGGCAATAATGAAAATCGATGTCCAGCCGGTCATCGGTGCAGTCCAGGATCTTCACTTCAAACACCATTCTGGTCGGCAGCGTAAAAAGGATTTTCTTCAGCCCTTTGAGGCTTTTGGTGCCCGCGCCTGCACACAGTCGGTCCCCCTGGAAACACCCGCATCTCAGAATGGCCGCTTTTGCGAATTCTTCGGTTGGCATGCCCCTCTTCTCTGCCTCATCCAGAAGGAGATAAAGCCAGGCAGCTCTCTCTGCTCCAGGAGACCCCTTATCGCTTTGATCAATGGATTGTTGCGCTTCGGGATATTTTTAATTCTGGTCATGGCACCATCCTTTCACAGCAGCAACAAAAAATTCCGTTCGATTTGGTTGAGAGACTAACATATTTTACGAATTTTCAATATGACTGGACTGACGATCGGAATTCAATTTCTTTTCCCCTAAAAATCTTCCCCGCTCCTGGCGGCGGGGATTAAGGGGCGGGGCAATCTTTTTTATCAGCACTTAAGAAACCGCAGCGTATCGCGCAGTTCGGGAGAAAGCCGGTCCGTCAGCAAATCGATGGCCCGCGATCCTTTCTGCGCCGCAGCAGATACGCCTTTTTCCCAGACGTCCTCGGCCACCGACAACATCGGCTCGGAGGGTTTATTGGATTTTTCACGGGTGGGTTGTTCTACAGAAACTTCGGTTTTTTCGCCGCGAACGCCTTCTGAAAGTAGTCGTCTGCTTCTCTCATTTCTTTCCTGAGCTGCTCGATTTCGGATGGCGTCAGCAGATCCGAAGGATAGGATGTAGTTTGCTTCGGGGTTGGTAAGGGATTCCGGTTCGATTCCAAAGATTTCGCTGGTTGCATTTCCAAATCTCCTTTTCACCTCGGCAATTAAGTCTTGACTGGCCGACAGTATATTGGTTCGTGCTTTGTTTGTCAAACTAATAACTCTCTTTTATCTACCTCTGTAGTTACATTTTATTTGAGGCAATTCGTGCCGACGACTGGTGGAAAGACGCACTGCTGCTGTCCATGCTTCAATGGTGCCACGCCTTTTAAGGCATGTAAATGACGCGCCCACGCGGGGCGCGACCCCAAGTCGTCAAGGATTAAAAGGTCACATGATGTTTCAATCCACGCGCCCACGCGGGGCGCGACGCCGCGAGGGGATCGAGGCAACGCACGAGGACCAAGTTTCAATCCACGCGCCCACGCGGGGCGCG
>JAAZOZ010000320.1 GCA_012797505.1 Smithella sp.
CAAGGCGGGGACTTACACCGTTGTGGATTCCGACAAAGCCACCTGGTCTCACAACAGCGGTTCATCGGGCGCCGGGTTCGTGGAAATCAAGGGCGTTAAAACCGGAACGGCTGTGACAGTGGGGGAAAAAGAGCTGCTCACCAACGGCACGCTCAAAAGCCTCAGCGGATGGACGATCCATCGCTGGATGCAGCCTACGGGGGACAGGGGCGAGGTAACCCAGGAATCCGACGGGATTAAGTTTCGCAATACCGTCGGCAATACCCGGATGGGAATCATGCAAACGGTCAACGCTGATGTTTCCGGCGCGCAGAGATTGATCCTGAAGGCTGTGGTTAAAGCCGTGGAGCAGAATCTGACGGGAACCGGCTGGCAGGGCAGAGAAGCTCCGGTTGCAGTGATGGTGACGTACACCGATGTTGCCGGCGTGGTTCGCAACGGGTTGGGCAGTATGGCTAACCCAACGGAATCACAGACGAATCGGATGTTTTGGCACGGCTTCTACTATGCCAATCCCACCGGTAACAGCCAGACCTGGCACGGTACAAAAGTGAGTCAGGGGAGTTGGCACACCTATGAAGTCGATTTGATGTCGCTGAACCCGAAGCCGAAGATGATTCATGCCGTCGGCGCCGAGGGATCGGGCTGGCCGACCCGGGAGGGCAGAATTTCTTCGATCAGCTTAAAGTTTTACGGAACGATTTCCGGTAGATAGAATTCTTTCGTGTCGCCCGGTGATGGAGCGTTTTTTTGACTTGCCAAAGACGGGGAAGATGTTTTAAAAAACAGATCGTAAAGAAGGGATGGTTATCATGTCACTGAAGAAGGTATTCTCCATAGGCTGTATGGCGCTTTTGCTGATGGGGCTGGGTTTTATTTCGCCGGCCTATTCCGATGTTGACGGCAAAATCGACTGGGTGGACGGGTATGTTAGCGCCGTCGGATACGGCGGGGCGGCGAAAGGCAACATGGCTTTGTCAAGGCCCTTGTCCAGAAGAGCCGCCATCGGGGATGCCTACCGCAACCTTCTGGAAATCATCAAAGGCGTGAAAATCGATTCCGTGACCACCGTCGAAAATTTCATGGTCACCCAGG
Organism: Smithella sp.; assembly: GCA_012797505.1. Lineage (GTDB taxonomy): Bacteria > Desulfobacterota > Syntrophia > Syntrophales > Smithellaceae > UBA8904. The sequence goes on from JAAZOZ010000320.1 coordinate 1,096, forward strand.
ACATTATCCGGACGCAAATTGACGGAGTTGTCAAGGGCGCCAGAATCCATAAAGAAAAGTATGAGAGCCAGCCGGATGGGTCCCTTCTGGCAACCGTGGAGATGCGCGTGTGTATCAGCAACTGTCCCGGAACCACGACCCTGGTTCAGGCATTGAATGTGGAGCAGAAGGATGATGCTCCGTTCGTTCCGAGCAAAAGGCTGCAGGACATTCCGGTTGTCCAGACGCCTCCCCCACCCAAAGAATACACCATTGTCTATGACAAAACCCGTCCGGTTACCGGCATGGTGGTCAATCTGGAGGGACGGATTTTCGAGCGCGTGCTGCTGCCCGTGATCATCGTCGAGGAAGTAGGCGACTCGCCGGTTACGATCTATTCCGCCAAGAGTGTGAAGCCGGCGGTTGTCCGGACTCATGGCGTCGTGCGATACGCCGACAGCATTGATCAGGCTCGAAACAACACGCACCTGGGAGACAATGTGATGATTATCCCGGCGTCCAAAATTACGAAAGAAAACATGATCGTTCTGAGGGGGGAAGCGGCCCGCCTGATCAAAGAGACGACGGCCCACGGGAATGATTATCTGAGCGAGGCCCGGGTGGTGATTTCAGCCCAGTAACGGCTGCTCAGCGCAGATCGCATCGCCGGAAAACCATCTGTTAAATAGTGCTTGCATTGGCTGTTCGGGTGTGGTAGAGGCCATTCAACCATCACTGAAAGTTGTTTGCAGAAGTGGGCGCCCGCCCACTTTTTTATTTTCAGGGAAGACGGATATGTACGATGAATTA
>JAAZOZ010000039.1 GCA_012797505.1 Smithella sp.
GACAAGAAGTTCATTTAATGGGAGAATTCGACCCAAACACGTAACATGGAGGATTCCGATGAAGAAGCAAAATTTTATCCGCAAAGTTTTTTTGTCGATGATTCTACCGATCATTCTGATCTTCAACGCCGGTCTTTACGCAGCCGAAAATCCCGCGGCGCCAAAACCCGACTATGACGTCATTGTCATCGGCGCCGGCATGGGAGGACTCTCCGCCGCCGCGCACCTCGCCGTCAAAGGACAGAAAGTGCTGGTCCTGGAAAAGCACTTTGTAGTAGGCGGCAGCACATCCAAATTCACCCGCGGCGAGTTCGTGTTCGACGTGGCGCTTCATGAAATGGCCGGCGGCGGTCCCGGCAAGATGGACCGCGGCCTGTACCAGCTTCTCAAAGCGACCGGCGTGGACAAAAAAGTAGAGCTCTATGAAGTCCCGCATTTCTACCGGTCGATTTTCCCCGGCGTGGACATCACGCTTCCGCCGAACTGGCCGGGGTTCAAAAGCGAACTGAAAAAGAAATGGCCGGAGGAATCCGAGGGTATTGAAAAATTCCATGTTCTCTGCGCCGATCTCTTTAAGGATCTGATGGAACTGCGGGACCTCTTCCGCAAAGGAAGCGTGAGTGGCGCATTCACGCAGATTCTGGTCCCGTTCAGCCAGCCCACTTTTTTCAAATGGAAAGACCGCACCGTGAAAGACCTGATGGATCATTGCTTTAAAAACGAAGATCTAAAAGCGGTGGTTTCCCAGTTATGGGTTTTCTACGGTGCATCGGTAGATAGAGAATCGGCGCTGATCTTTATGGCAGCGACGGAAAGCTACTTAAGCGACGGCGCGTGGCATATCAAGGGCACCTCCCAGGCGCTGGCCGACGGTTATGCGGACCGCATCCGTGAGCTGGGCGGAACGGTCAAAACCGGCTCGCTGGTAACAAAAATTCTGATGGAAAACGGCCGGGCAACCGGCGTCCGGACGGCGGACGGCAAAACCTACACAGCCCGCTACATTGTCGCCAATACGGATCCCTATCAACTGGCCGACAAGCTCGTCGGCAGGGAAAATCTTCCGGCCAAATATCTGGCGAAAATCGACGCGATGAAGCCCGCCAATTCCCTGTTCGGCGTGTATATCGGTCTGAATATCGATCTGAAAACCCTGGGCTACAACGATACGGAAATCTTCTACAACACTTACCGTGAAAGCATGAAGAACTATGAGGCCATGATGAAGGGCGACTTTGACAAGGGAGCGGTGGCCATCACGATTTACTCAAACCTGGGCGATCCCGTATATGCGCCGAAAGGCAAATCCGTTGTCAAGCTGGACGCTTACTCCGACATCTCTGTCTGGCCCAAGGATCGGGCAGAGTATAACAAGCTGAAGGCGCAAAAGGTCGACGAGCTCATCGCCCTGGCCGCCCGAGTGATCCCCGAACTCAAGGATCCCAAAAATATTATCGTCAAGGAAGGTTACACGCCGAGAACCATCGAGCACTTCACGATGAACAAAGGCGGCGTGGTTTACGGTTTTGATTTGACGCCGGATCAGTGGGAAAAAGTTCCCAATACAACCCCTGTTCCCAACGTGTTTATTGCCAGCAACTGGACGCAGGCATGGCACGGCGTGGGCTCCTGTCAGATCAACGGCTGGCGGGCAGCGCGTCTGATCCTGGATCGGGAAGGCATCGAGTAATCAGGGCGACTGAAGCAATCTCATCAGGAACCCCCTCACCCTGACCCTCTCCCACAAGGGGAGAGGGAAAAAGGCCCCTCACGTGAGAGGCAAGCGGCAACTCACAAGGGAAGAGGGAAAACGGAGTATCCTCCCTTCCCTTGAGGGGAGGGGCCGGGGGAGGGTGAGAGCCCCTAAACCAAAATATTGACGCACCGGCGGGATCTTTTTGTTTTGCCGGGTTTGAGTAGAGGCGTCTCGCCACGGCAGCTTTCTGGATTCCGGCTCGAATGCCCTCCGGAAATTCGCCGGGTCACGTTGGGGAGAGGACAAATCACCGATGCTGAAGGAACATCAGGAAAAAATACTGGAGCTGCTGGAACAGCTCGAGTTGAACATGTGCGATCTTTACCTGCTGTTTGCCGACCGCTTCCCCAAATATGCCGATTTGTTGACCACCGTCGCCCGGCAGGAGACGGACCACGCGGATGGAATTAAGAAATTGCACCTTCTGGCAGGCGACGATCGTGTTCTGTTTGATGAAAAGATCACCAAAACCTACACAGTCAAAATGTTCATTTCCAGCATTCAGGAAGCGCTCGCGAGAGCAAAATCGGGCAAAATGTCCCTGATCAACGCGCTGTCGGTCAGTCATGATTTCGAACAGGCCATTCTGGAAAAAGGATTTTATAATTTTTTTTCAGGCCAGGACGACGAAACCAGAGCGGTGATCCGGAAGATCACGGAAGAAACGCTCGATCACCAGATGAAAATGAAAAAAGCCTGGGAGCAGGAAAGGAAACCAACTCCCTCGCAGGCTGCATCCTGATCAAAGCGCCGGGCAGACGCGCTCGCGCGCGGCCCGGCGTTATCCCACCCTTGTCCGTACCTGGAGAAAACACATTCCAAACAGCGAGCAACCTCGCGGCTGGTCCCTTCCGGACAGTGGGTGGTCAGATATCCATAAAGAGCATGCTTCGTTTATAAAGACTCCCCCCTGCTGCTTGAGGGTTTCAAATCATCGTCTCTTTTCGACCTGCCGAAGAAATTTCCTGAAGAATTTCCCCGTCGGGCAATGGATGAACAGCTTGGACAGATGATTCTGGGGGGTCGGAGTGGAATTGATGATAATAATGGGAATGCCCTTCTTCCAGGCCAGGGCCGGAATGGAAGCCACGGGATCCACCTGAAGACTGGTCCCCATAATGATCAGCAAATCGGAGGAAAGAATTTTGGACAGAGCGCTTTCGAACAGGACTTTGTCCAGCTCTTCACCCATGAGCACCGTTGCCGGCTTCAGCCAACCGTAGCAGGCGTAGCAATAAGGAATGTAAATTCCGGCGGGGAACATTGTTTCAATATCCTGCCGGTTTCCAATGGCGCCGCAATTCAAACACCGGACTTGATGCTCCGTGCCGTGAATTTCAATGACCTTTTCCGGGTTCACGCCGGCTTTTTGGAAAAGTCCGTCCACATTTTGCGTAACAATGCAGGAAAGGCGGTTTTGATCGTCCAGCCATTTCGCGGCCTGGTGGGTGGGATTCACCCGGGCGCGCAGAATCATGGCATAAAACTGCCGCTCCATAGCCCAGTAGCGCGCCCGGACGTCTTCCCGGTTCAGAAAGTTTTGATAGGTAAAATCTTCCGCGCCGAATTTTCTCCAGAAATTATAATGACCGCGAAAATCCGGAATGCCGGATTCCGTGCTGGTTCCTGCACCGGACAGAACGGCAATCTTCTCCGCACCGTCCACAAGGACCTGGACCGCATTGATTTCTTCACGGCTCGGCCTGAATAACCGGGAGGGATGCAAAAGCAGCTGCGCAACCGTTTCCGGCGTTTTCACGGCAGCGCGGGGCAATATATTATTTTTATGCCAGAGGATGATTTGTTCCGGTGTGGTGATCACCTCCAGGGGAACCGGATACAGTCCGGCCGGCGGTGAATTCATTTTTTTCAGCGTTATCAGAACCGCCAGAATGGTCAAATTAAACGGCAGCGTCAGGAAAGGAAAATTCAGAAGACCGAAAAGCTGAATCAGCAGGAGCCAGAAAACGGAGCAGACGACAAGGCCCGCAAAGGTGAAGAAAAAAGCCGGTCCGTTGGCGACCAGGAAAACACCCAGCAGACCGATGGACACGGGAATGGCGTTGAATCCGATAAACAGGTCGGATGTGTACAATACCCCGGTTGTGGCGGGCAGCATCCGGGTAATGGCATAGCCGCTCAGCGCGCCCAGCGCGGCCGCAAATGCGCTGATGCGCGAGCAAATTAAAATGCCGGTGAAAATCAACAGCCAGGCAACGACGTGCCGCGGCAGCGGCAGCCCGGGCAGGAGACTCTTCAAAACGCCTTCCATGGGGATCAGGGGCTCGGCAGCGTATCCCCCCATCCTGTAAATGGCGGATGCCGGAATCAGCCAAGCGTTGTACACCAGCCAGTAAACGATCAACAGCGAAGCAATCAACACGATCACAGAGGGCAGGCTCATGACCGGCAGGTTAAACCGGCCCAGCGACAGCTTGTTCATCAGGAAAGATTGCACCAGGTAAACAATGACGGCCATCACGACCAGCAGCAGGACGGACACGATGGAAACAGTAAAGTACCAGCTCCAGAAAATGCCGAGCAACGCGCCATTGAAGCCGAAGATGCCCTGCCGGATAAAACTCCTTTCGGCCCTGAAGGCATACGCGGACAAAGACGCGGCGGCAATGCCGACGAGCGAAAACCATACCGTGCTGCGGGAAATGGTCGCGAGCGCGATCAGGAGAAAAAGTCCGGAAACCGCATGGGCGGCGAAGACGACTTGGCCGTAAGAGCGCAGAACAATCACCGCCGCTTGAAGCGCATTCGGTCCGCTGTCCGGGGCCTTGATCCAGCCTGCCGCTTCCCCCAAGACACCCTGAAGTTTATCTCTTAGGTTTAGCAGCATAGGTCAGCAGTCTGGCGGGAATTGCCTCCGGCCCCTTGATGTCTTCATAGGTTTCCCGGCGACGAAGAATTTCGGCCCGGCCGTCATGGAGCAGCACAACCGCAGGACGGGGGTAGATAAACTGCATGGATTGCGTAAAATTGTAGGCGCCCACTTTGTGGATGGTGAGGATGTCGCCGGCCTGCGCCACCGGCAGGCGCACCGACTTTCTGAGGACGTCAATTTGCATGCATAGGGCTCCATAGACATCCACGTCTTCCGTCGTTGGGGTGGAGTCCCGGTTGGAGGACATTTCATAGCGATAATACGCGGAAACCGGCAGGAGATGAATGCCCGCGTCCACAATGACCGCCCGGTTGCCGTTTTGCCTTTCCTTGACGGAAACCACTTTCGTCAGCAGGTGCATGCCTTCATCGACAACGGAGCGGCCGGGCTCCAGAATCAGCCGAGGGGCCTTTGTAAAGGAGCGCAGCTTTCCGTTGAGAACGGAACAGACGGTTTCGGCGTACTGTTCCATCGGTGGAGCAATGGTGTAGCCGGGCATGAGCTGCGTGTGCAGGCTGTTGCCGGAAGGGTATCCGCCGCCGATGTCCAGATACTCCACTTCTCTTCCCAGTTCTTTTTGAATATCGAGCGACAGGTCGGTCAGGTTTTCAATGACGCGGCGGTAGATGCCGAGGTCGATGATATAGGTTCCCGCGTGGCAATGCAGGCCGGACAGTTGCAGATACCGGTGCTTTTTGATCTGCCGGCAAGCTTCGAAAGCCTCTCCCCGTTCGTAGCTGAATCCGAATTTATCCCACGCCGGATAATTCAGCTGCATGTTGACGCGAACGCCGACGTTGACCTTGCGGCCGATGGAAGCCGCCACTTCCCCGGCCATTTTCAGTTCATCAAAGGAATCCAGGTGAACCGACGCGCCTTCCAGAAAGGCTCTTTTCATTTCCTCCGGCTTCTTGTACGGGCCGTTAAAGAGGATGCTCGGTCCGTCCATGCCCAGCCTCCGGGCGATCTCATATTCAAACCCGGAAACCACCTCGGCCCACGCGCCTTCCGAATGAAACAGGGCGCAGATTCCGCTCAGATAATTCGTCTTGTAGGAGTAGGCAATGATCGTCCTCGGATAGCGCCGGGTAAAAGCCTGCGCCACTTCCCGAAAACTCCGGCGGAGCGTGCCTTCGGACACGACATACAGGGGCGATCCGAAGCGGTCGGTCAGATCGCTGACGGACAAGCCCTCCAGCGCTTTAACGGCTGGCGTTTTCATATGCTCGTTTTTAAACTTCACGGTATCGCCGAAAGAAATCTTTTTGATGACCGGCCGGACATAAGGCTTCGTGCCCTTATTTTTGATCATAGGTCATTTCTCCGTTGAGGGAAATATCCCCAAAATGATTCAAGTCGGTAACCAGGTCGATGGAAGATCGAATCCATACCTTGCCGGGTGCGGTCTGGGCGACGCCCCTGATTCTTTTCTTTTTGATCAGGTCGATCAGAACGGCCGGCAAGTTCGCCCCGGCCCCCCGCGCAAGGCCAATCCAGTCGGGAAAGGTCGGATGGAAACCGGAGAGGTATTGCTCTCCCTGCCGATTTCGCGCGACATCGATGGTCAAGGCCCCCTGCCAGGCCGTGCTCGTCACCACTTCTTCGGCAACGCCGAGAAATTCATGGTTGTCCACCGTCAATGCCATCCAGGTGCCGCCGTAGCGGGAGATCAGCAGTTTCCTGACGGAGGCAATTGCGACAATCCTGCTTTGGCTGTTGGCGACGACGGCAACCGAGAAATAGTCCGGCACGGCAGCGTCCATTGCGGTCTGTTCGGAAACAGGATTCTTGACCAGGGCCGGAGGCAGAACGGGCGGGTCATCTTGCTCGTCGTTCCCGGCGGCTGCCTGCTGCTTTCCGATCTGTCGGTACATCTCGCTTTGCAGCTCCCGTAGCGATTTCCCGGAAGGAAGCAGCACGGCAATGCCCGCTGCGCGCAATTGCGGCGCCATATCGACAAAAAGCTCCATCTCATCATCGAGGGCGGGAATCAGCACATCCAGGCCTCTTTTCTTTTTAACGAGCGTGATTCTTTTCAAAAATGCCATCCGGTCCGTTTTGGGCGGCGGCACGACATACGCCCGGTGCATCAGGCCCGAATGAAACAATCCGGCGTCCAGCGGCTGATAGGCGAATCCGATCAGCCGGTCATGGCCTGCGCCGCCACCGGACAAGGATTGTAGAACGCCGAAGCCGGCTTCGGGTTCGGCGGCCGTGTTCAAACCTGTCACGGCAATGATCACAGGCGCACCTCCCCGGAAGCGGTCAGTTCCATGATCTGCCGCGCGTCCAGCAGCGCGTCGGCGACCGTGCGGACAAACAATTTGCCTGCCGTGTAGGAAGTCAGCGGCCGCACGGGCATGTCGCAGGCGAGTTGCACGGTCAGCAGCGGAAGATTCTGGCCGGCGGCGGCGGCAAGATAAAGCCAGGAGGGAAAGCGGCTATTGATTTCCATCAGGAAATAATGGCCTTTCTCGTCTTTCAGAAATTCACACTCTGCGGGGCCGATCCATTTCAGGCTTTTCAGAATCTGACGGGTCAATTGAACGGGCTTGTCGTCTTCGACGGTAATGCCGGAAAAAGCCTTGCCCTTGGGCGTCAATCCGAATTTCTTCATGACCACGGCGCCGGACAGCCGCGATTTTTTGTCCGCCAGCGCAATGACGTCGATTTCTTCTCCGGCGATGTACTGCTGCATTAAAATCGGGTAGCCCCACTGGTTGAAGAGCTGCCCGTACTGGTATTCACCCTCCTCGATCGAATGGCACACCGCGGCGTCGCTTAAAGCGCCCTTCAGCACAAACGGCGTCCCTCCCAGGGCCTCGCACCGCGCGGCGATTTCCTGGACGTTGTTGAGAATGACGGTTTCCGGGCACCGGAACCGATGCTGCCGGCAAAATTCGTAAAGCTGGTTTTTGCTTCTCATCTTGATGCTGTTGACCGGCGGCAGAAGCGTTCGAATGCCCAGCGTCGCAAGCTCCCGGGCGGCCTGGGCATAGAGAATCACTTCGGAATCCAGCGACGGAATCAGGACATCAATAGGATCCGCACGATGGATTTCACCAATGCGCTCCAGAAGAACCTCCACGCCGGCCGCGGGATAGGGGACTAAAAAAACGCGTTCAAACACGCCTTCACAGAAAGCGCCCGTCGAAAGGGGATCGAAGACAAATCCGGAAATTCTGCCGCGGAACTCGGGCGCGTCGCGCAGACAGCGGGCGATTCCTAAGCCGGGATAAGGATTATCGGTAGCCATGAGGCCGGTGATGACGACATGAGCCTGGAGCATGTTAAGCTTCCGCTGTGATAACGTTCGATTTCTTCAGCTCTTCGATAAACAGACGGTAATCCGCGATCATTTCAGAAACATTTTCCGCATCAAACATGCTTTGGGATTTGGCAAGGATTTCGCAGAACGTCTTGCCGGCCATGATTTCCTTGAAGATGAAGGTGCCGGTGCCGTTCAGGGAATACACCCCTCCGTCTTTCGGATTGAAGACGATGGACTCGTCGCCCTTTTCCATAAAATTGCCGCGAATGTCATCGGCAATGCGGCAGCGGGCCGACCGGTTCAACTCTCGTTTGTGTTTTTCGCACAGGGGGAGTCCCTCATCCTTCACGGGCGGGCAGCTTTTCGTCTGCCCGCCCGCCAACACGCAGCGGATCGTTTTCCCTTGCGACTTCCTCAGAGATTTCATCCTATTTTTTCATTTCTTTCATGCCCGCTTCCGCGGTGTAGTTGTAGGGCACAATCTTCAACGACTGCTGGAACAGTTTCTGGGCTTCGTCCTTGTTGCCTTTTTTCAGCTCGCACCAGCCCTTTCCGTTGATGGGAGCGATGTAAGAAATGCCCGGATGATAAGCTTCCAGACGCTTAAAAGTCTCCAGGGCGCTGTCGTATTGCTTCTGATAATAGTAGCTCCAGCCCAGATTATCCAGCATATAGCTGTATTTGTCCCAGAAAGACGCTTTTGCGGGAACGTTCGGCAGCAGCTTTTTATAGGCCTCGATGGCGCCGTTGAAATCGCCCAGGATAAAGGCCACCGTACCAACGCCCAGAAGCGCATCCGAATTGCCGGCATCCGCCTTCAACGCTTTATTGAAATGGAATTTTGCCTTGTCATAATAATACTGGTAATAGTAGCCCCAGCCCAGGGCGCTGTAAAGATCCTTAAGCTTGGGATTGGAATCGAAAACAGCATACAGATCCTGGCCGTCCATATAGGCCGGATACAGATACACCGCAGAAGCAAAATTTTCTCTGGCCTTTTCGATGTCGCCCAGCTTTGCATAACTGAGCCCCAAGCCGTAGTAAGGCTCTCCCAGGTACCGGTTGACGCGCAGGGATTCGTTGAACTTGGCCACCGCCTCTTTAAATTTGTTTTCCTTGTACAACGCCCAGCCCTGGTTGTTGTAAGTGTCCACTGCGTAGGGCTGCAGATCGGCGATTTTCTTGTAAATCGCGCTGGCTTCCTCGAACCGTTTGGCGCGGAAGTGAATGGCGGCAACCGTTCTCCAGGCGTTCAGGGCCTTGTCGTTGATCTTCACGGCTTTTTGCAGGTAGCCCATCGCCTCACCGTCTTTGCCGCGGATGTACAGAATCCAGCCCGTACCAACCAGCGCGTCAACATCGTTGGCCTCTTCTTTGAGGATTCCCCTGAAACCGGCATAAGCCGTATCCAGCTGGCCCAGCCAGTAGTTGGACCAGGCCATTCCGCGCAGCGCGCCGATATCGCCGGGTTCAGCGGCGAGGTATTCTTTGAAGGCGGATGCCGCGAGACTGTACTGCTGATAGTTGTAGTAGCTCCAGCCCAATGTTTTATACAAATCATTCCACTTGGGATTGGCCTTGATCAGACTTACCAGGTCTTTGGTGTGGGAATAGTAGGGATAAAGGTTGATGGCCGCGGAGAATTCGTCCTTCGCGTCATTCATGTCGCCGGTTCTGGCATAGCACATTCCCAATCCATAATGCGCTTCGACCAGGTAGGGATTGATTCTTTTGGACTCCGCAAAAGCCTTTACGGCAGCGTCATATTTGCCGGCGGAGTAATTGGCCCATCCCAGCAGGTTCCAGGAAGAAAACACGGATGGATCGATCTTGATCAATTTGTCGTATTCCTTGATCGCCTGATCGTATTTCTTTTGTCTGAACAGGGCATTCCCGACAAACGCCTGCGAATCATAATAATCACTCTTCAGGGAAACGGATTTTTGCGCGGATTCCAGGGCTTTGGCCTCGTCTTTCTGAGAGAGGTAATAATAGGCCAGTCCATTGCAGGCCAGGGCGCTTTGGGGGTTGATCGCCAGGGCCTGCTGGTAGGCTTTAAGCGCCTCCGCCGGTTTTTTGTAAGCGAGATAGGATGAGCCCAGCCCGACATACGCTTCATCCGATTTTGGATTGAATTTCAGCGCGGCTTCAAAAAGCTGAATGGCCTTGTCCAGGTAGCCCAGCCCGAGATAACTCCAGCCGTCCGCAAGCAGCGCTTCGACATCATCGGCTTTCACGACCTGGAGATACCCGTCCAGTTTGTAAACAGCGGCGTAATAATTGCTGGCGGTATATGCCAGTCCAAAGTTTTTCCAAAGCGTTTTCCACTCGGGCTTCTTCGCGATCATGTCATGAACGACGGCGTTGTCCATGTAATAGGGGTTGACGGCAATCGCTCTGGCGAGGTTCCGGTAGGCCTGATCAAATTTATTTTGCCGGTAATCGGTAAGCGCTATTCCGTAAAGGGCTTCGACGGATTCCTGCCGGCTGGACACGGCCAGGGCTTTTTCAAAAGCCGCCCCGGCGGCGGCAAATTGATTGTTGAAGTAATAGGACCAGGCCGCTTTGAGTTGCGCGGAAAGATTCTTTTGATCTTCTTTGACGGCTCTTTCATAAACGGGAATCGCTTCCGCGTATTTGGCCTGATAGTAATAAATGTCGCCGCAGGCCGTCAAAAGATCGGTGCGGCTTGTGAACGAGTTCGGATACTGAAGCGCCGTTTCAAAATACTTCGCGGCAAGAGCATAATTTTTTTGCGCCCCCGCTAAAGACGCCAGGCCGTAATTCGCGTCGGAATAAATCGATTCGATGTATTCTTTGTCGGAAGGACCGAAGAAGATCCAGTTGTCTTTCGTGATGAAATCGTTCGCCCACTTCAATTCCATATTAAAATATTTTTCGCTTTCTTCGTTTTTGCCGAGCGCAAATTTTGCCCAGGCCAGACCCTGGATGGCTGAAATATCAGCGTTATTCTTTTCATATTTCTTTGTAAAAATCGCTTCCGCATCCAGCGCCCTTCCTACCTTGATATAGTCCCATCCCAGAACACCCAGCGCTTCCGGGTAGTCGGGTTTCAACTGCAGGGCCTTCTCCAGGCTTTGCATGGAAAGATAGTAATTTTTCTTCTGGAAATGATTTAAGCCTTCCTGATAATAATCCTTGCCGCCCTTGGAGAACCAGGCAGCCCGTACAGGGATGCTTGCCGCAAAGACAAAAGCTGCCGCAAATAACGCCGCAAATAAACTGATCCGTAAACATTTAGACTTCATAAATCGCCTCCTCTTTTCGCTTTTAAAAAGTTGAATATCCTTAAATAAATAATGATCAATTCGCGCCGGCAATGACCGACATCATCATGACGTCGTTGAACTGACCGCCGGAAAAAATGGCGTCCCGCAGAACCCCCTCTCGCTGAAAACCGCATTTTTCAAAACATCTTATTGCCCGTTCATTGAAAGCCAGAACCGTCAACCAGATGCGGTGGAGCCCGAATTCGGAAAATCCCTGTTCCAGCATCCTTTGTGTAACCTCCGGCCCGATGCCGGCTCCGCGGCGCTCCGAATCTCCGATGAAGATTCCGTATTCCGCGGAACGATTCTGCCAGTCCATTTTTCGGAAAAAGGTGTTGCCGATGTAGAGATTGGTCTCGACCGTTTGAATGGCCAGTTCGTACAATCCCGTGGACAGGGTCGGATACGTGGAAAGCAGGATTTCATCCTCTACCTGTCTGTAAGAAGTAAATAAGGGGCGGCCCAGATAAAGCCGCGTGAATTCCGCGTCGTTGAACCAATGGTAACGAAGTGATGCGTCGGAAATACTGGATGGCCTTAAAGCAATTTTCACATTGCCCATAACAGACTCAACAATTCCTGTAATGACCAGGTGAACGCTGTATTTAAATGCCTGATTTATTTTTTAGCATTTGCCATTCTAAATGTCCATTGATAATTTTAAAACTTTAAAAGCCCTCGCTGAGCGTCAAGCTACTGAATAAACAACGGTTTTCCCCAATATGCCCTCCCAAATCACGCCTTCCCGTTTGAGTTGCTGAAGGTAAACATAGGTTTCGTTGAGCACCATGAATTTTTCCCAGTCGTCCGCGACCGCTCCGATCGTTTCTTCGCAGATGCCGAAAGTGGTTTGGGGGCAAGCGCCGATTCTTTTGAGCAGCATGTCCTTTTTCAGCGCGTGATGATCCCGGATTTCGTAAATCCGCTCGTGGACGCCGTTGAAGGAATTTCCATGCCCCGGATGAACGGTGCAGATCGGCAGCTTTTCAACGACTGCCAGCGATTCCAGGTAACTCGCCAGCGGCTGAAAAGCTTCATCGCCGATGGTTGGGCTCAGGCTCGGCGCAATGTAGGGCAGAATGTGATCCCCGGCCAACAGCAGCCCTTCGTCGCGGAAAAAGAAACAGACATGCCCCGCCGCATGCCCCGGTGTGAAGATCACCTCAAACGCCCGGCTGCCGAAGCGCCGGGTTTCCCGGTCCCGCAGCAGCGTGGCGACATCGAGGCGTGGAATCCGCCCGCGCAGGTCTTCAATTTCCTCCACGATGGCTTCCACGTCGCGCGCGGGAAGGCCGTGACGGGCGTAA
>JAAZOZ010000321.1 GCA_012797505.1 Smithella sp.
GCGCTTGCGGATAACAGAGAAAAATGATAAGAAAATCAAGGTAATTTTCAGAAAGGAGACGGTCGCCCATGAAGACACTATCGGTCACCGTGCCGGACCATCTGGCCGAGTGCATTAACGATTATGTGAAGGCGGGATTTTTCCTGTCCGAGCCGGATGTCGTCCTGGCAGCCATGTCGGAATTCGTCCGACGTAATCGGATGGATCTGATGGAGCGTTTTGCCCGAGAAGACATCGAGTGGGCTATTAAAGAGGCTCATGCAGCCAAATGAGAACCATCGTCTGTGATGCCGGACCCATCATACATCTTTATGAGGCTCATTCCCTGCAGTTGCTCAGACGAACAGGCGACCTGTTCCTGCCCTCGCGTGTGTTTGACGAAGTTCACGCCGTGCTCGATCTGAACGATCCCTGGCCTGAATGGCTCAGCGTCGAGACCCTTTCTCTCCATGAACAAAATGAAGCCGGGATCTGGAAGAAATCCGGAGACCTCCATGACGGCGAGGCGGAGGCCCTCGTCCTGGCGCGCAGGAAAAAGGCTGACTGGTTTCTCACAGACGATTCAACGACGCGGCTTTTTGTCGCTCTCCTGGGCATGGAAGTCCACGGGTCGCTTGGAGTGATCCTTTGGAATGCCGCCCATGGGCATCTGTCGCGAAAGGAAACCGAACTGGCGCTGGACAATCTTGAAGCTTCGTCGCTCTGGCTTTCCGTCCGCATTTACCAGGAGGCGCGGCAATCCCTCGACGCCATTTTTGATGCAAATCCCTGACGCAAACAAGCACTCAGAATCAAGATGCAGGAAGAACGCGACACACATAGTTCCAGCATCACAGATCACGCCCACAGGCCTCTACCCGCTCCTTGACTTCTTTTCGGACGAGGCCAAAGGCATTATTCAGATTTAGTTGAACCCTTGAATAATCAAAAGGATAGGTGTATGAAGACATGCAGCAACTGCGGACAACCCATCCAGGAAAACGACATGGAAAATGCGGCGGAGATTTTAGGCGGTCTTCAAGAGGCGTCAACCGGCGAGGTTGACGATCAGAATCTTTGTCAGGCCTGCAAGGAAGAGCTGGGCATGCTCAGCCTGATGGGGTTTGGCGAGTGAACTCTGAGGACCATTATTATGCGTAAGGGTGAAAATCAAAACAAAGAATACAAACAGGCCTGGAATGATAACTGTTTGAAAACCATTTGCGCTTTTGCCAACACCGGCGGCGGAAAGCTCTTTATCGGCATTGACGATGAAGGCAACCCGATGGGTGTGAAAGACGCAGCTCGCTATCTTGACGACATCCCCAATAAAACCAAAGACATTCTGGGCATTACGCCGGATGTAACCGTCAAAAAGAAAGCCGGCAAGGATATTATTGAAGTAACCGTCGCCCCGTCTTCCGCCCCGATTTCCTACCACGGCCGTTTTTATACACGAAGCGGCAGTTCCTCGGTTGAAATCAAGGGGCATGCGCTGGTGGATCTGCTGATGCGGAAATCCGGACGCTCCTGGGACGGATTTATCGAAGAGGGCGCAACCCTAAAAGACATTGACACATCCGCCATTAACAAATTTCGGAAACTGGCCGCCAAAAAAATCCCGCAAATTGCGGCGGAAAAAAACGTGCAGGCGATCCTCCAGAAATTAAACCTTCTGGAAAAAGGCAAACTGCGTCGTGCCGCCGTTTTGCTTTTTGGAAAAAACCCGAAGAAATTTTACATCACCGCCTATATCAAGATCGGCAAATTTGTCAGCGCCACCGATCTGATCAGCACGGACGATATTGAGGGCAACCTCTTTGATCAGGTGGACAAGGCGATTGAAATGTTGCGGGTCAAATATCTGCTTTCCAACATCACGTATGAAGGCATTTACCGCAAGGACAACATGGAATATCCGGAAGAGGCTCTGCGCGAAGCCATCATCAACGCCGTCATTCACCGCAATTACATGGGCGCGCACACCCAACTGCGGATCGATCCGGACAGCCTCAATCTCTGGAATGAAGGCGGCCTGCCGCCCGGCATCGCAGTTGCGGATTTAAAGAAATGGCACTTATCCCGCCCCCGCAATGAGCTGCTGGCCGACGTCTTTTTCAAAGCGGGCATGATTGAGGCGTGGGGCCGCGGCACCGTCAAGATTGTGGACGAATGCAAAAAGGCAGGATTGCCGGAACCGGAATTCCGGGAAGAATTCGGCGGCTTGTCCGTCCATTTTCGCAAAGCGGACAAGGCCCAAGAGGCCCAAGTCGAGGCCCAAGAAGCCCAAGTCGAACTTCTCAATTGGCAGCGGGAAGTCATGAAATACTGCTTTGATGATGAAAAGACAGGCAATGAAATCATGAAAATTGCCGGTTATAGCAGCCGCACAGGGAATTTCAAGAAAGGCCTGCAAAGGCTGCTTGATTATCAGCTTCTTGAATTGACTATTCCCGACAAACCCCAAAGCCGTCTGCAAAAATACCGTCTCACCGACAAGGGTCGGCGGCTTATAGCCGGGATGAGGGGAGATAAAAGGAAATAAGCAGGGTGAGAACGCCGGGGAAAATTATGGAGCGCCTCCAGAGTAATCCCAGCTTGACCATACCGGAATTGGCCGAACAAGTAGGCAAATCAGCAAGTGCGGGGGAGCGGGCGGTAAGAAAGCTCCGTGAAGCTGGCCGGATAAAACGCGTCGGCCCGGCCAAAGGCGGGTACTGGGAGGTTGTGAAGTGAAGAAAAAAGCATTGTTTCTCACACGCATGTTCAGCCCTGCCTCGTTTGCAGGACTTCTGAAAAGAGCGGTCACTTTGGATTTAATATAAACCATTGAAAAATCGAATCGACAATCCGAATATTCAATGTATAACGGTTGGCATGATTAAACGAACATCCTTCATAGAACAGCTATCCACTGCCTTGCGACGGTCACCGGTGACTGCCCTGCTGGGTCCCCGTCAATGCGGCAAAACCACGCTGGCGCGGACATTTGGTCAAAATCGTGTTTCGGTTTATGAAATCTCTTTGCAGAATACCCTGCGGCTTGCCGCAGGGATGAATGCATGCCTTACCGAGGGGGTTATAAGGGGGAGC
>JAAZOZ010000322.1 GCA_012797505.1 Smithella sp.
CCGGCGAAGGCCGGTATCCAGTAATTACAATGAGTTATGGACCCCGGCCTTCGCCGGGGTGACGGTGTGGGTTGCTTTTTACGAGTCCACAAAATTTCCCTGTTTTTCATCCAAGGATTATTCCCAGGATTTTGTTGATGATGGAATTGGCGTCAGGCGCTTTGCCCAGAGAGATGATCCCAAAGGGTTGCGCCGTTTCGGACACTGATATCACTTTTCCATCTCTTAGAATTTCGACTTTCAAAGTCCCCTCTGCGTTGATCTTGCGAAACACGCAAACCGCGGCAACGCCACTGCCCTTGTATTCGACCGGCACGACAGCGTCAACATGGACGGGTTTGGGCACGCCCGCCGTGCCGACAAAAGAATAATGGCCGCTGAATTTTAAATTTTCAGAGCCGGTTACTTTAACGCTGTAGGATGCCTCCATCTCCTGGAGGCCGCCCGAACAACCATAGCTCAACAGGCAGATCAGGGTCAAGTATAACCATATTTTTTTCATCGTTCACCCTTTTTAATCAAACAACTCGTGAAGGAAACTTCTCTTCCGATGGTGACCGTCGTGGCCGTGCTTGTCGTAGTGTTTGTCGTGATGTTTATAGGATCGTTGATCGTCGTAACGATTTTCCATCGGAGCGGCGGCCGGCTGGCTGACTGTCGCCTGTTCCGATCTTTCAATAATTTTATCAAGCTCGCCTCGATCGAGCCATACCCCTCGGCATTTCGGACAATAATCGATTTCCACACCCTGTCTTTCCGCCAGAAGCAGCGCCACATTACATACGGGACAATTCATTGTATTTTTCCTTGATCAGTTAAATTGTTCATCGGTTCCACAAGCCCGCCCGAGACGAGCGGACGCTGGAGCGATTGATGGAATAACTTGCAAAAATCGGCTGATTTAAAGAGAAAACGGTGGCGCTTTGTTTGGATAAATCTCGACAATCTGTGAAGGAATAAAGGCCGTTCTTCCCGCCGGCAGAATCCGGCACACGCAAAGACTGATCTGCACCAGCAAAAGACAAAGCATCGCTGCACACGAGACGGTATCCGCTTTGACCTTGTTGAACGTTCCCGACAGCGATGCTTTCACTTTGCAGATGGAACAGGCCGGCCATATAAACGCACCGTCGTGGTGGTGAAACGACATGGCGAAAACGCCAAGGGAAAAACCGATGATTGAAAGAAAGATGACTGCCTGGGTGCGGGTTTTCTGCATAAACTTAAAACGCCTTTTACTTTACCGGTACGGTCGTTACGTATCACCGATCCCGAGGAGTTGTCAAGGATGTTGACCTTTTCCTTCAAATTCGCTGCCGATCAATCATTCGTTTCCGTCGGATAAACGTCGGGAATCCAGGCGCTAGAATTCTTTACCGCGGATGAAGGCGACGGCGTTTTTGAAGATGGCGAGCCCCTGTCCTTCTTCGGGCAGATCTTCGCGCGTCCAGCGCGGGTGATTGGTGCGGTGCAGAAACGCTTCGGGATGCGGCATGAGTCCGAAGAGCCGTCCCGACTCATTGCAGATGCCGGCAATGGCACGGACTGATCCGTTAGGATTGGCCGGATAGTCCATCGTCACGCTGCCGTCGGCGTTGCCGTATTGAAAGACCGTCAGGTTTTTCCTTTCGATTTGCTCCAGAATCGCGTTGCTTTCCGGAACAAACTTTCCTTCCCCGTGGCGGACGGGATAATAAACCGTATCCAGTTCCTTTGTGAAAACGCAGGGGCTTTGCGCGTTGGCCCTGAGATACACCCAGCGGTCTTCAAATCGTCCGGAGTCATTGAAGGTCAAGGTCGCGCTCTGCCTGGTAAAGTTGCCGGAGAGCGCCGGAAGCAGGCCCAGCTTCACCATCAACTGAAATCCGTTGCAGACGCCAAGGATCAGGCCGCCCGCATTGATGAATTTGAGCAGCTCTTCAATCAGCATTTCATTGGCGCCGGAAATGGGGGCATGCAGAAAGCGGTTGGCGCCCGCCTTGGCCGAACCCAGGTCGTCTCCGTCAAGAAAGCCGCCGGGCAGATTGAGGAAGTTGTAATCCGAAAGGCGCTTTTCGCCGAAAAGCAGCTCACTGATGTGGACGATATCGTATCTGTCGGCGCCCGCCAGTTTGCAGGCATGCGCCATTTCCATTTCACAGTTGGTGCCGTTGCCGGTAAGGATGATCGCTTTGACCTTGTTTGCCATAGGTAAATCCTGTCTAGAAATTCAGCGGCTTTTGCCACGCTTCTTTGAGTTTGCCGATCTTTTCTTGAATGATGGTTTTTCCGGAAAGGCCGCTTACCTGCATCAGACCGTCACCGGTGACAAAGCCGATTTCCCGCGCGACGTTTCCCTTCATCCGTTTGTCGAATTTCGTCTTGTCCTGCGGACGAACGGTGACGACAAAGCGGCTGGCCGTCTCGGAAAATAAAATGTAGTCATCGCGTTTCTTTCCGCGATAGGGAACATCCTTCAAATCGACGTTCAGGCCCAGGCCCCCGGCAAAAGCGGTTTCGGCCAGCGCCACGGCCAGGCCCCCGTCGGAACAGTCATGGCACGAGGCGACCAGACCCGCCCGGATGGCCTGACTTAAAGCGCGATAAAGCCTCATCGCTTTTTTCGCATCCACCTGCGGGACCTTGTTGCCCACCGCGTTATGTTGGGCAAACCATTCGGAGCCGCCCAGTTCGTCGCGGGTTTCGCCCAGAACGTACACCAGGTCCTGCGGGCGCTTGGCGTCCATCGTCACGGCCTTGCGGACATCGGGAATCTTGCCGATGACGGAATACAAAAGCGTCGGCGGCACGGAAATTTTGGTCTTGCCGATGGAGTAGTCGTTTTTCATGCTGTCCTTGCCGGAAATGCAGGGAACACCGTAAGCGGTTGTGATGTCGTAAATCGCCATGTTCGAGCGGACGAGCTGCGCGAGCTTGTAATCCCCGTCGGGCGTCTTGGCGGACTTCACGGGATCGCACCAGCAGAAGTTGTCCAGGCCCGCCAGATGATCGAGATCGACGCCTACGGCCACGGCGTTTCGCACTGCTTCGTCAATGGCGCAGGCGGTCATATGGTACGCGTCGATGTCGCTCAGGCGCGGGCAGATGCCGTGCGCGACGACCACGCCTTCCATCGAATCGAGCACCGGCCGGACGATGCCCGCATCCGACGGCCCGTCGTTTTGCGCGCCAACCAGGGGCTTCACCACGGAGCCGCCCTGCACTTCGTGATCGTACTGGCGGACAACGGATTCCTTCGAGCAGATGTTGAGACGGGAAAGCATCTGGGAGAGCGCCTTCCCCAAATTGGCGGGAGCGGCAAAGACGGGCTCTGCATGCTTCGGGGCTTTCCAACGGGCGGAGAGCTTCATTTGCGGAACGCCGTCGTGCAGAAAATCCATATCCAGACAGGCCACGGTCTTTTCGCCGTAGCGGACATGGAATATCCCCGATTTGGTAAACCTGCCCAGGACCGTCGCTTCCACGCCCATCTTGCGGGCCAGGTCCAGAAATTTGCCGACCTTCTTCGGATCAACCGCCAGCGACATGCGCTCCTGGGCTTCCGAAACCAGAATTTCCCAGGGCTGAAGACCCGCGTATTTTAAGGGCGCCAGCGAAAGATCGATTTCGCAGCCGCCGGAATAGGCGGCCATTTCGCCGATGGAAGAAGACAGGCCGCCCGCGCCGTTGTCGGTGAGCGCCCGGTACAGCCCCCGGTCGCGGGCTTTGAGCAGGAAGTCCGTCATTTTCTTTTGCGTGATCGGGTCGCCGATCTGCACGGCGGTGACGGGCGAGCCTTCGTGGAGCTCCTCCGAAGAAAACGTCGCGCCGTGAATGCCGTCCTTGCCGATCCGGCCGCCCGTCATGATGATCACGTCGCCGGGTTTGATTTCCTTGGTGTGCGTCGGCTTGCCGTTAAGACGCGCGGGCATGATGCCGGCCGTGCCGCAGTAAACGAGCGGCTTGCCCAGGTAGCGCTCGTCGAAGACGATGCTGCCGTTCACCGTCGGAATGCCGCTTTTGTTGCCGCCGTGCTCAACGCCTTCGCGCACACCCTCGTAAATGCGGCGCGGGTGCAGAATGCGGGGCGGAAGCTTCTTCCTGTGGAAAGGCGAGGCAAAGCAAAACACGTCCGTGTTGAAGATGAGCTTGGCGCCCAGCCCAGTGCCGAACGGATCGCGGTTGACGCCGACGATGCCGGTGAGCGCCCCGCCGTAGGGATCGAGCGCGGAGGGCGAGTTGTGCGTCTCCACCTTAAAAACCAGATTGTGCTCTTTGTTGAATTTTATGACGCCCGCGTTATCGACAAACACGGACAGGCAGAAATCCTTCCTGCCTTTGGCTTTGCGGATTTTGGCCGTCGAGCCTTTGATGTAGGTTTTGAAAAGGGAGTTGATGGTTTTCTTCGTCCGGCCGTCAAAGTAATCAATCCTGCTGTTGAAGATTTTGTGTTTGCAGTGCTCCGACCAGGTTTGCGCGAGGCATTCCAGCTCCACGTCGGTCGTGTTTTCGTCCAGGCCGAATTTCCGGCGGGCTTTGACGACCGCGGGATCGGCAAAGTGTGCGGCGATCGCCTGCATCTCTTCGAGGTTGAGCGCGAGGAGCTTTTCCTGGCTGATTTTCAAAAGCGCCGCGGCGTCCAGCCGGGTCAGATTGATTTTAGCCACCTGCGGCTCGTCCCTGCCCGTGACCTGCGGAATGTGCGCGGGCATGCCGTTTACAAAATCAAATTCCGCCCGGCCCACGACCTGATGGCGCTCGATCAGATCGTTGGCCAGCAGGCCGGAGGCAATGTTTTCCGCGTCGGCTTTGGTGATCGGGCCGGAGATCAGATACTGCCGCGACGTATAAACGTTGATTTTTCGCTCGCCGAGGCTCGTGCCCAGTAAAAGCGTGATGGCTTCGCGCGCGGTTTTGCCGACATTGTCGGTGACGCCGGGACGGAAACCCACTTCAATGAGCCAGTCGAAATTTTTCGCAAGCGGCTTATTGATCGCGTACTCCTGAATCACCGGGTCGGAAAGGGGACCTTCCGCGCTTTGGCGAAGCTCGGCGGCCGAGAGTTCACCGGCCACGGTATAGACTTCGACCGTCGCGACGCTCGCAACCGGCAGTCCCAGATTGTCGGCAATGCGCTTTTTCGTCTTTTCGCCCAGCGCGTCGCGAATGCCTTTTTTAAATCCGACTTCAATTCGATTGGTCATGAATTTGCCTTGATATATTTGACATTTCTGATCTGTTTCCTCTTCAGACCATGACCTATACTCAAAAGATTCTGATTATGCAACCGGCAAATCAAAATCAGGCCTCTCCGGTCCGGCAGCCAGCCGCCTAAGCGGTGCGGCTGCGGGAAATCCCGCGTACTGTGCTCATCGCAGAGGTGGATGACATGAAACTTTGTTGGGCCAAAAAACCGGTTATTCCCTTCCGTCCACCAGCGCCCGCAGGACATCCGACACGGCGTCCTTGTGCTCGACCAGAATCACTTTAATGCCGACGCTTCCGGCGCCGAGCAATTTTCCCAGCGTTTTGCTGTCCGTGTCCAGCCTGCAACCCAGAAGGCGACGCCGGTGCTCGATCAGGATCTGCCCGATATGGCGATACAGGCGCTGTGCCCCGTCACCGGAAAACAACAGCAGGCGGGAAACCCTGTTTTGCTCCTGCGATGTCATCTTTTGCCGCAAGGAATCGATGCCCTTCTTTTCCGCCGCGAGTCTGCCTGCGATGTCTTCAAAACCGAAGCGGATGCGCCGCTGCAGCCTGGCCCTTTGCAGCGCTTCGGCCAGCGGCTCGCTCATGTGCAGCAGAGGCACTCTCAAATTGCCCTCCTGCCAAAGCAGGATGGTGGAGGCCGCAAGGGCTTCCCGGATTTTTTCCGCGCTGCCTGCCGACTCCAGCGGACGGGGCAGGCGAAGAGCAGACCAGTTCATGAGATTCCCCATTCAATCTCGTCTTTTTTGGCGTTGTAGCACATTCCTTTCGGTTATAACAGCCGTCCGGATATTCCCATTATGAATTGGATAATGACCGAGGCTTCTGCTAGAAATTTCGCATCTTACAAAGGAGGTTTCGTAATGAGAAACATTTTTTCAACCCGCGCGGGAATTATTATTGTCGGCGCAATCATCGGCGTCGGCGCGGCACTGCTGCAGTATTTCGGCAATCCGCCCAACATGGGGATTTGCGTCGCCTGTTTTGAGCGCGACATCGCCGGCGCGCTGGGACTGCACCGCGCGGATGTCGTGCAGTATCTACGGCCGGAAATCATGGGATTTGTTCTGGGTGCTTTTGTCGCCGCGCTGCTCGCCGGTGAATACAAACCCCGGGGCGGCTCATCGCCGCTGATCCGCTTTTTCCTCGGCATTTTTGCCATGATGGGCGCATTGGTGTTTCTGGGCTGCCCCTGGCGAACACTGCTGCGGCTGGCCGGCGGCGACGGCAACGCCCTCCTGGGGCTCGCGGGACTGATTGCCGGCATTTTTATCGGCGTTGGGTTTTTGAAAAACGGCTATAGCCTGGGGAGGTCCTATGCGCAAAAAAAGGCAGCCGGCTGGGTATTTCCGGCTTTGATGATCGGCTTGTTGCTGTTGTTGGTGTTTCAGGTTTCCTTTGCGCCGGGCGGCCCGATTTTCTTCAGCGCAAAAGGACCGGGATCGCAGCATGCCCCGATCCTCATCAGCCTGATCGCCGGGCTCGTCATCGGCGGTCTGGCGCAGCGCAGCCGGTTTTGCACCATGGGAGCGTTTCGCGACGTGATTCTGATTCGGGATTTTCATCTGATCAGCGGCGTGGCGGCGCTTCTGATTTTTGCGTTTGCGGCCAATATGCTGCTGGGACAGTTCAAGCCAGGTTTTGAGGGCCAGCCCGTCGCCCATACCGATCACCTGTGGAATTTCCTCGGCATGACGCTGGCCGGACTGGCGTTTGTTCTGGCCGGCGGCTGTCCCGGACGTCAGCTCTTCCTGTCCGGAGAGGGCGATATGGACGCTGCGATTTTCGCCACCGGCATGATCGTCGGCGCGGGCATCGCCCACAACTTTGCCATTGCCAGTTCGCCCAAAGGCACCGGCGCCTTCGGTCCGGCCGCCGTCGTCATCGGGTTATTGTTTTGTCTGGTCATCGGCTTAACGCAGCGGGATAAAGTATCCGCTTGATTTTCGGGAAGGAGAACAGGTATGAGCACAAAAAAAGTTGACGCCCGAGGGCTGTCCTGCCCGCAGCCGGTGGTTCTGGTTGACCGGGCGATTGCGGACGGCCATACGGATTTGGAAATTCTGGTGGACAATGAAGTCGCGCGTGAAAATGTTTCCCGGCTGCTCAAACGGCGCGGCCTCGAGGCAATCATCAGCGAAAATGTTTCGGAGATCATGATCCGAACGGCCAAAACATAAAAATGGCCGTTGCCCAAAGATATCTCTTTGAGCGGCCATTGCTTGTGACCTTCAGGTTAAGAGCGTTTTGTAATACAATCTTGGCGAAGCGAAAGATCAGCCTTTGACAACTGTTTGAGCCGAAGGCGAGTTTTGTCATTGCCTGAAGCGAGCCTTGGATTTATACAAAACGCTCAGGCAGGCGAAAAGGATATCTTTGGACAACATTATTCTATATCCCTTTTATCGGCAAAAGGGCCGCAGAAGGAAAAGTTTTCATGGAAATTCTGTATCTCGACAATGCCGCCACATCGTTTCCCAAGCCGGATACTGTTATGGCAGCGATGATCGCTTATCAGCAAAATATTGGCGCCAATCCGGGACGCTCCGGCCACGGCCGTTCCGTCGAGGCGGGGCGCATCGTTTTCGAAACCCGGGAGGCTCTGGCGCGCCTCTTTCATATTGAAGACCCTCTGCGGATCGCGCTGACCAAAAACGCGACGGAATCTCTCAATATTGTCCTTCAGGGAGGGCTTAAGCCGGGCGATTCCGTGATCACATCCGGCATGGAGCACAATTCCGTCATGCGACCGCTGCGGTTTCTGGAAGGGCGCGGCGTGGAATTGTCGGTGGTCCCCTGTTCGCCCCGCGGCGAACTCGAACCGGACGATGTGCGAAAAGCTTTACGGAAAAACACGCGCATGGTCGTGCTGACGCACGCCTCGAATGTGACGGGAACGATTCTGCCGGTCGAGGCGGTCGGCGCGCTTCTGCGCGACAGACCGGAGGTGCTGTTTTGCGTGGATGCCGCCCAGACAGCCGGGGCCCTGCCGATCGATGTTGAAAAAATGCGCATCGATCTGCTGGCGTTCACCGGGCATAAATCCCTGTTCGGCCCCCAGGGCACGGGCGGGCTCTATATTCGCGAGGGACTGGAAAATAAAATATCGCCTTTGATGATGGGCGGAACGGGAAGCCGATCCGAATTTGAACAGCAGCCGGTGTTTATGCCCGACCGGTATGAAAGCGGCACGCCCAACACGATCGGGATCGCCGGTCTGGGTGCGGGCGTCTCCTTTGTTCTGGAACAAACCGTCGGGACGGTTCGTGATCAGGAAGAACGTCTGATCTCCCGTTTCCTTTCCGGACTCCGGGACCTGCGGGACGATGTGATCGTTTACGGCCCGCAAGACGCTTCCCGGCAAACCGCCGTCGTATCGTTCAACATCAGAGACGTCTCCGCTTCGGACGCTGCTTCCTACTTCGAGGACAACCGGGGCATCCTCTGCCGGCCGGGACTTCACTGCGCGCCGTCGGCCCACCGCACGATCGGCACGTTTCCGCGGGGAACGATCCGTTTCAGTTTCGGGTTTTTCAATACGCAGCGGGACGTGGATGACGCCTGCGCGGCATTGCGGGAACTTGTAAAACGGAAGGGAAATCACCGGTCATGACAACGCACAACGACTGCGTCGTCCTTGTTGAATCCGTGAGTCACGCGCTCGGTGCGGAAAAAATCATCAAAGGCGCCGGCATCAACTGCAAATTGATTCATGTGCCGCGCCATCTCAGCTCCGATTGCGGCATCTGCCTGCGCTTCCGCGCGGACGACCGGGAACGGGTGGAAGCGCTCCTTCAGGGGAAGCTCCACTTTTTCGATATCAAACTTCTCTGAAATGGTGAAGGCCTTCTCTGTGGAATTCAAAACCTCATGGTTCAAAACCATCAGATGGCCATGATGCTGCCATAAGGATCAAATGTCGTCGCGATGATTGAACGGCTGATAGCTATTCACCGCCTAGCGGGCAATGGCTTTGGGCACGAAAATCAATTCTTCATTGGCTTTGGCGCCGTTCTTGATCAGCGTCTCTTTGGTCAGGAAATTCTTGCGATCCACGTGACAGACGTCGCATTTGCGGGTTCGTTCCGTCCGCTTCTTGATATTGTGCGCGGGCGTATCCCAGTAGTTGGGAACCGCGTCGAAATGCTCCATTTTGATGCCCGCCGGAGCAAACGTGTCGCGGACCGTGGGAATCAAGCGCAGCGTCGTCAGCACTTTCCTATCCCGTGGAGAGCGCCCCAGGATCATGCCGGGGCCGGCCGCGGCATGGCCGCCGTGGCAATCGTTGCAGTTGCGGTAGGCGGAGCCGGAGTGGCAGCCGTAGCAGGACACTTTGCCGTCATGCAGACTGTGCGCCACCTGCGTTTCCTTTTTGGCTTCCTTGCCCTGCGGGTGGCAACTCTTGCAGGCCGGGCGCTGCGGGACTTCGTTTTTGGACTTGTAGGCCGTGCCGTCGCCGTGGAACTCCGCCTTCTTGTGGCAGTCCATGCACAGCATGCCCTTCTGATAATGCACGTCGGGAGCGCCGCCGTAATCCCCCGTGTATTCGGGATAGACACGGCCGCCGTGGCAGAACGCGCAGGTTTTGCCCTCGTCCTTTTTGACGAATTTGTGCTTCGCGACCAGCCCGATGCTGATCCCGCCGACCGGCGCGCCTTTCACGTGGCAGTCGCCGCAGGAAGCGTGACAGCTCCGGCAGGATTTTTCAAAAACCTTCTCGTCAAATGTCTTCAACTCCGCTTCGGAGAACCGGGGCATGACGCCCGTCCGCTGGCCGATCGTGGTGTAGTGCAGCGACTTGGCGTAGTTGGCCGCGGTTTTTTTGTGGCAGACCCCGCAGGACCGCAGATTGTCCGAAGGCTTTTTCAGCATTCTCAAATGGGCTTTTTCCTTGCTGAGTTCCCCGTCGTTTCCGGCATGGCACAGGATGCAGCCCGCCTTGAAATGGGGATCTTTGTCCAGCAGGGCCTTATCGACCACATATCCTTTGTACATTTCTTCCGGCCGAACTGGCGGAGGAGCACCCGCTCACCCCTCGCCCTCACTTTTGGGCAAAACGGGCGGCTTGTGAAGGGACTTCATCAACGCATCATTCGTATGGCACTGAATGCATTTATTGGGGGTAGCGGCAAAGACCGCAGCGCCATAAAGCGCAAGAATCCACACGGCAAGGAAGGCAAGAAGGAATGTTCGTCGGTTTTTCACAACGCCTCCTGAAGGGAAGAGTGCAGATAGATGTAACAAATCAGTTTCCGGCTGTCAAACGGATTCATGGAGCGTTCGTCAGCGCTCCACCGGCGCCCGAGGGTCCTGCATCCACTCCTGCATGGAACCGACGTAGAGCCTGACGTTTTTGTACCCCAGCACCTCCATCAGAAGGTAAGACCAGGTCGGGCAGCACTGGCCCGCGTCGCAGTAGGTGACAATCGCGGCGTTTAGGTCCTTGCCCGCGGCCTCTTCGGCAATGGCCCGCAATTCTTCTTTCGTTTTAAAGGTCCTGTCCTCGTTAAAGGCGCAGGAAGTCGGCATATTGAACGCGCCGGGAATGTGGCCCCTCATGGGAACACAGTCCATCTTTTTCTCCCCTGTAAAAAATTCGCGTTCCCGAAGATCCAGGAGAATGAGTTTGCCCATTCTTTCTTCGATATAGTGTTTGTCGGCAAATTTTTCCGAGGTGTATTTCCCCTTAAACTTACTCGCCGGACGCCTTTCAATCTTTTTGGATAAAGGTTTTTTCTCCGCAATCCACTTGTTCATGCCGCCGTCCAAAAGCGCGACGTTTTCAATGCCGGCATACTGCAGTGTGCAGGCGACGCGTGCGCTCTGATAACTGAGACGCGGCGTGTCCATACATCCCGTGACAACCACCCATTGGTCAAAATGGATTCCCATGTAGCTGATCGTGTCGTCAATTTCGTCTTTCTCCGGCAGCGACGCATACAGGCCGTCCTTCATGTAGGCCCATGCGCCGTAAAAAGCATTCAGCGCCCCGGGAATGTGGCCTTCGCGGTAATCTTCCACGCGGCGGATGTCCAGAATAACGAGTTTGGGGTTTTTCAGATTGGCCAGAAGCCAGTCGGTGGAGACGATCGGGGCAATGTCCCTCGCCAGTCCCGCGGTCGGGAGCAAAATGATGAACGAAGCAAGAATAACGAATCGAAGCAAAAGGTTCCTTTTCATGGATTTCCTCCTTGTCAACCAGCGCTCGGAATGAGCGTATCGTCAAAACCTTTTCGTCTTAAAGTCGCGTAAATTATATCATGTCCGGGTTCAAAATAGCCAGTTCAATGTTCCCTTCAGGGCTAGCAGCCCAAACTGCAAAACTTCCATCTGAAGTTATCCCCGGCGTTGATTCATAGCTCATTTGAATCAACCACCTCGCAGCAAGCCGCGGAGAATGAACGCTCGTCCCGCTTACGCGGGATTCAAAGCATTGACACCCCGGCCGGCCTGATGCTATGGTCTTTACAAATGCGGGGGTTAACCACAAATCCGGGATAAAACAAAAATGAATGATTTGCTGATCATACTGCTGGTTGTGGCCGTCTGGGTTTTTGTCCAGGCATGGCTGTTGCCGAAATTCGGCATATCCACCTGAATGCGGCCTTCCTGTCCGGCTCCGGACAGAAAAAAGAAATCGTCTCCAAGATAACGGTCCAGCCGCTTTTTTCAAGCGAAAGCCCCGGCCTTTACGGGAAAAAGGCCGGGGCTTTTCATTCTTCCCTTTAACGGGCATCAAACCTCCAGCACCGTCAGCGCCAGCGGCGTTTTGCACAACATCTCGCCGCCGTCCTTCGTGACCAGCACCGGGCACTCCAGCCGCATGCCGCAGACGCCGGGAACGGTCATGGCCAGAAAGGCTACTTCCACGACATTCTCCTCCAGAACGACATCGCGGAATTCATCATTGTTGACGATGGCCGGATACCATTCATGGCCGAACACACCCAGGCCGTGGCCGAACGAGGGAATCGTGTACTGCGCGTAACCCAGTTCGGTCACGGTGTCCATCACGTTCTTGCTGATGTCGCCGACGGTATTTCCCGCCTTGAAGTTGCGGACAATGGTCTCCGCCGTTTTGAGATAGGCGTCGGCCAGTTTCTGCTGCTCGGGCGACGGCTTTCCCAAAATGAAATTGTGAGCAAGATCGGAGGGGTACAGTTGATAGAGCGGGTGCAGATCCACGATGATATTTTCGCCCGCCTGAACCATTTTCTGCGTGGGCTGCGTCGTTCCGTTCATGGCGTACGTTGCCCGGTATCCCGTGGCAATCTCCGACGAGCCGGTGACGGCCCAGTGGTATTCGCTGCCCAGGCGCCTCAGCTCCATTTCGCCGATGCCGGCAATTTCCGTTTCCGTCATGCCGATTTCCAGGGAATGCCTGACGCAATTGATCCCTGCGTCCGCGATGGCGGCGGCCTGGCGCAGCAGCTTGATTTCGCCCGGTTCCTTGATGTAACAGGCCCGATCCACAATGTTGACCGCGTTGACAAACGTGGCGGCAGGCAGGGCGGTTTTCAGGAATTCAAATTCCGTGGCAAACAGATAGCCTGTATTCCCGCGGGGGGAGTGGCCGAGCTCCACGCCGATTCTGCCTTTTTGAGCCTTGTTCTGTTTGACGAAATGAACGATCAGATCCAGCAGATCCATACCGGGCAGGGGCGCGTAGGGAGAAATATTGGCAAGCCAGGACTCGTTTTTCAGCCGCTCGCAGTCCAGCAGCATGGAAATCAAACCGACATATCCGTCCCGGGATACGACAACCGCGCTCCTCCAGGGAACGAACGCCCCCGCCACATAGCTCAGGCTGACCGTGCGCGTGCCCACGAAAAGATCCAGATCGGACTTTTTCATTTCATCCTGTATCTTTTTGATGCGCTGATGATAATCGATGTACGTATTCATAAAACCTCCGTTTCTTTGTCCGCTGATGAACATCAGCTTTCGCCGCAATAAGAGTATAGGCCGGTTGCCCCCGGCAAGTCAAG
The DNA here is from genome assembly GCA_012797505.1 of Smithella sp. Classification (GTDB taxonomy): domain Bacteria; phylum Desulfobacterota; class Syntrophia; order Syntrophales; family Smithellaceae; genus UBA8904. The sequence continues at coordinate 13,179 of JAAZOZ010000322.1, forward strand.
CGGACCGAAAATCATCGCAAAAACCATTTGACAGGAGCAAAGGGAATGTTTATATATACCCCACGGGGTATATGATGGATGAAATGAGAATCAAGGTATTAAACCGATTAAAGCGAATCGAGGGGCAAATCCGCGGGCTGGAGCGGATGGTTGAGCAGGAAGCGCCCTGCGCCGATGTCCTGACCCAGCTCTACGCGGCCACCGCCGCCATGAAGAAAACCGGCGTCGTGATCATTCAGGCCAATATGAAGCGCTGCATCGAGGAAGCGGCCGATGACCAGGAAAAGAGCATCGAAGAATTTCAGAAAGCGCTGACGCGGTTTATCGGCATGTCCTAAGGCGAAAACGAATGGATGCCAAAAATATGTCGGAAATCACCCGACGTTCTTTTTTGCGGATTTCGGCCGGAGCCGCAGCTCTGACAGGAGTCCATCTGCCAAAAACCGCTCGGGCCGAAGCGGCCGGATCCCTGTCGACGCTGATCGATTTGAGTCTTTGCGACGGATGCGCGAACCGCAAAATACCGGCCTGCATTCAGGCCTGCCGAAGCATCAACCGAAATAAAATCCCCCCTGTCGTGGATAACATTCCGGAGCCCTGGCCGAGAAAAACCATCGAAGACTGGTCCAAAAAGCAGGACGTCACGAACCGTCTGACTCCTTACAACTACCTTTACGTGCACCGGGCGGAAGTCACCGTGGACGGCAAGCGGCAAACCCTGTTTGTCCCGAGGCGCTGCATGCACTGCGACAATCCCGCCTGTGCGACCATCTGCCCGTTTTCCGCCAACCATAAAAACCAAAACGGCGCAGTGGTCATCAATCCCAACCAATGCTTCGGCGGCGCCAAATGCCGGGACGTCTGCCCGTGGGAAATTCCGCAGCGGCAGTCCGGCGTCGGCATTTATTTGCACGTCCTGCCGGACTTTATGGGAAACGGCGTCATGTTTAAATGCGACCTCTGCAACGACAGGTTAAAGGAAGGAAAAAAACCGGGATGCGTCGAAGCCTGCCCGCGCAAAGCCATGCTGATCGGCCCCAGAAAGGATATCGAGGCGGAAGCGGAGGAGCGCGCCCGCCGGATGAAAGGTTATATCTACGGTCAAAAGGAAAACGGCGGCACGGCCACGCTCTATGTGTCGCCTGTATCGTTTGAGCTGTTGAATCAAACCATGACCAGAAAACCCGGGCAGCCGGACATGAAGCCGAATGTAGAGCGGCGAATGGTCGGCACCGATCCGCTGGGAAAGGCCGTGCTTGCCGCGCCCGTTCTGGGACTGGCCGCCGGATTGCTGGGATGGTTTTCACGACGCAAAACAAAAATAAAGGCGGAGGAACAAGGCCATGTCTGAAAAGATTTTTCCTGAAAAAAATCTTGTGACCCGCCACAACGCGACCGAGTTGATCGAGCACTGGGCGATCGCCATTTCCGGCCTTCTTCTGCTGATCACCGGCATCTTTGAACTCCCCGTGGCCAAACGCTATTACATCATCACGGTTCCGGGGTTGGGCTGGTCGGCGGATTTCATCACCTCTTTATATATACACTACGCAGCGGCATTGGTTTTTACGGCCGCGGGCATCTTTCACCTGATTTACCACGGTCTGCAAAGCGAAAAAGGTTTGCTGCCGCAAAAAGGCGACATGAAGGCTTCCGTCACGGTCATCAAGAGCCTGTTCGGCTTCGGTCAGGAACCGCCGATGCACAAGTACCTGCCGGAACAGCGCTGGGCGTATGTCGGAATGGCTTTGATCATTGCCATGCTGATTGTGTCCGGTCTGATCAAAACCTATAAGAACATTTACGCGCCGGATATGTCCCTCGCGGTCGTCCTGACGGCCACCTGGATTCATAATATATGTTTCGTTCTCTTTTTTCTGGCATTTCTCGCGCACATGGCGGCAATTCTTCTGCGTCCGAACTGGCCGATGGTGCGGGGCATCTTCACCGGCAAGGTCCGCCTGAACTATGCCCGGCACCGGCATGCTTTATGGATTACCGATCTTGAAAAAAACGAACAATCCGTTGATCCCTAACCGGGAGCTGCGCTTCGGAAAGGTTTGAGGGCCGTTAAAGGCTTCAAAATAGCGAAAAGCAAACAATGAATTAAACAAAGGAGGTAGTGCTTTATGAGAAAAATGACGTGGTTGAAGGCGGTTGTATTGGCGGTCCTGCTGGTGTCGCCGTTGGCTCTTGCCGCTCCCGTCCAGGCGGCGGCGAGGGATATTGATCCCATCGTGTCCACCGACTGGCTGCAGAAGAATTTGGACAATTCCAACCTGGTTGTCGTCGATGTGCGAAAGGTGGAAGAATACAAGGCAGGCCATATTCCGGGCGCCGTCAACATTGTTTACGGAACCTGGGCCGTTAAAAAGGGCGACCTGCTCAACGAACTGCCGGCGATCGACGACCTGGCCGACGCGATCGGAAGCGCGGGCATCGATCAGAACTCCCTGGTGGTCATCGTCGGGAAAACGGACAAGGTTCCCGATCAGTTCGACATGACCCGCGTCGCCTGGACGCTGAAATACCTGGGCGTGCCCAATGTCGCCATCCTCAACGGCGGACAGAATCAGTGGGTCAAAGAAAACAAACCGGTCTCACAGGACATGACCAAGTCCAAAGAAAAATCTTTCACGCCGTCCGTCAACAAGGATCTGTTCGTGGACAAGGCTTCGCTTGCGGGTAAAATCGGCAAGGCGGTCATTCTCGACAACCGCGCCCCGGCCTTTTTTGAAGGAAAGGAAAAGCTGCCCTTTGTTCCCAAAGCAGGCCGCATTAAGGGAGCGGTCAATCTGCCCGTCGGCCAGCTGTTCACGCCGGAAGGCCTGTATAAAGACAAGGCGGCGCTGGAAGCGCTGGCGCAGAAGGCGGCCGGTTCCGATCTGAACAAGGAAATCATCGCTTACTGTGATACGGGCAAGACCTGCACCGGCTGGGCCTTTATCATGACGGAACTGCTGGGATACAAGGACGTCAAGGTGTATGACGGTTCCTCGATGGAATGGCTGGCGGATCCCAACGCTCCTTCCGAACCCTAGAACAGAATCATCAACGCTTCATCGCCTGAAGGAAACGAAAGCCCGGCCGTCAAACCGCCGGGCTTTTTTTCGGCAAAGCCGAAACAGACGGAGAGCTTTATGACTGTTTCAGAAAATGAAGTTCAATGAAATCGGCAACGGTTTTGGGGTCGTTGAGGTCCAGACAGGGAACATCGATATCCAGTCTCACATTCGTGGCCACGGCGACCAAGCCGTCTTTCCTGCTCGAGATCAATTCCCTTTTGAGTTCGGAGCGGAACACTTCAATCTTCGGATAATCATTCACTTTGAACCCTTCGGTGAGAATTATATCCGCGCCGGAAATGAATTTTTCGCGAATTTCCTCAAAGGAGTGATCATGGTCCACATCCTGAACCAGTGCGAGCTGATGAGGCGATGAAACGACGGTGGTGTGCGCTCCAGCCTTTTTGTGGCGGTAGCTGTCCTTTCCCTCGTGGTCGATGTCAAAGCCGTGGCGGTTGTGCTTGATGGTGGCAATGCGATAACCCCGATGGGTTAAATCAGCAATGATTTTCTCCAGAAGCGTTGTCTTGCCGGAATTGGATTTGCCGACAATGGAAACAATGGGAATCATGTTTTATCCTGAAATTCCTTTATTTGGCGGCTACATACCACATTATGCCGGCTTTGGCC
>JAAZOZ010000323.1 GCA_012797505.1 Smithella sp.
CACAGGTCACATTTGTAAACCTTGTCGGTTTTTGCGTCATACTTGGGAATGTGAAACGGACAGGCCGACACGCATTCCTTGCAGCCGATGCACTTGTCGCGATGAATTCCGACAGTTTTCAGCGGCGTATAATAGAGCGAACCGCTGGGACAAACCTTCACGCAGGCGGCGTCCGTGCAGTGCATGCAACCGTCCTTGCGGAAAATCCACTGAAAGTTTTTGTTTTTATCCTCATATTCCTGGAAGCGGATCAAAGTCCAGGTATTCCACTGCAGGTCCGGCGGATTCTGATAAGTGCCCAGCTGTTTGGTTTTCAGGCCGGGAAGTTCATTCCACTGTTTGCAGGCCACCTGGCAGCCGCGGCAGGCGGTGCACAGGGTTGTATCGATCAATTTAACTAATTCAGGTTTACTCATTTTCGCATCCCTCCTACAGCTTTTCTACGTTGACCATGAACGCCTTGTACTCGGGACAGAAGGTGTTCGCGTCGCCAACGGTTGGGGTTAACATATTCGTGCTGTCACTCGTGCTGTCCTTGGGGAAGAGCCAGCCGTAATTGAAGGGCATGCCGACCTGATGAACCGTTTTGCCTTCCACATGGAAAGGTTTGAAACGCTTCGTCACCATGGCGATGCAGGGCGCTTCGCCGCGGATGGAGGACACCTTGATGCGCTCACCGTTTTTAATGCCTTTTTCCTTGGCCAGTTCGTCGCCGATCTCCACATACAGTTCCGGCTGCATTTCCAGGAGCCAGGCCTGCCAGCGCGTCAAAGCGCCGGTGCACCAGTGTTCCGTGCAGGAGTAAGTCGTGCAAACGTAGGGGAACTTTTCACTGGCATTGGCCACTTTATCCATATCGCTCTTGAAAATTTCAGCAGCCGGATTCATCCGCTGCGAAGACAATGGATTTTTCTCCAATGGTCCTTCCAGCGGTTCGTAATGCTCGGGAAACGGGCCTTCAGCCATGCCGGGGCCGAACAAAGCACCCAGACCGTCTTTCTGCATGATGAAAGGATATTTTCCTTTCTGTTTATCCGCTTGCGGCGGCCAGGGACCATCGGGCACATCACCGACCCACTTGTCTCCCGTCCACTCCAGGAGTTTGCGTTTGGGATTGTAGGGCTTGCCGTTCACATCGCAGGATGCACGATTGTAGAGGATGCGGCGGTTGACCGGCCAGGCAAAAGACCAGTTGGGGAAGAGCCCCAGCCCTGTCGGATCTTCCTTGCCGCGGGCCTGCATCTTGTTGATGCCATCGGCGGTGTAGCTTCCCGAAATAATCCAGTTGCCGCAGGCCGTCTTGCCGTCGGCCTGGAGATTGCCAAAGCCCGGAACCAGTTGCCCCTTCTTGAACTCGGTCTTGGTTTTCTTGGCCTTGTCTTCGATCACCGTGTCTTCCAGGAAAACGCCATTAATCCGTTTAGCCACTTTAATCACGTCAAAGTGGCCTTTGCTGTCTAAGTAATCCCACTTGAGATTCACGATGGCTTCTGCATTGGGGCCGCCTTCCTTTTCATACAGCTTCTTGACGGCCGCCATGATCTTGATTTCAATTTCACCCACGGGGATAGCATCACCGGGGGCCTCGGCAGCCTTGTATTTCCACTGTACCCAGCGGCCGGAGTTGCTCTGCGACCCTTCCTTTTCCATGGTCGCGGCGGCGGGCAGAAGGAAACATTCCGTCTTGTTCTTTGTAGGATCAATGCCGGGGCCTCTCCAGAATTCGTAGGTTTCATTGTTGAAAATGTTTTCTCCCACCAGCCAGTCCAGATTCTGGAGCGCTTTGCGGACTTTGTTGGAATTCGGGGTGCTGACAGCCGGATCCGCGCCAATACAGAAGAATCCCTTCACCTTGCCCGCATACATCGCATCGAACATGTGCATGGTTGAATAGTGTTTCCCGTCTTCCATCTTGGGCAGCCAGGAATAGCCGAATTCATTTTCTTTCGTTGCCTTCTCCTCCCACAGGGATTTCAGGAAGCTGACAAAAAACTTCGGATAATTCGAGTAGTAGTTTGCCGACTGGGGATCCTTGGACTCCGGCGTGTATTTATGAAGATATTTTTCCATTGTATCCAATGACGCGGGAAGCATCTTCAGATAGCCGGGAAGGTTTCCGTATAAAATGCAATGGTCCGTCGAACCCTGAACGTTGGGTTCGCCGCGCAGCGCGTTGATGCCGCCGCCCGCGATCCCCATGTTGCCCAGAAGCAACTGAATGATGGACATGGTGCGGATGTTCTGGCTGCCGGTGGTATGGTGAGTCCAGCCCAGAGCGTAGCATTCCGTTCCCGCCTTGTCCGGAACGCCGGTGGAAGCATAGATTTCATAAACCTTGAGAAGGTTTTCCTTGGAGACACCGGTGATGCTGGAAACCTTATCCAGCGTGTAACGGGAATAGTGTTTTTTCATCATCTGGAAAACGGAGCGGGGATGGGTCAGCGACATATCCCTTTTGGGAATACCACTGCCGTCTTTTTCCAGCACCCAGGTTGCCTTATCGTATTTGCGTTTTTTGGCATCATACCCGGAGAAAAGACCATCTTTAAAATAGTAGTCCTCACCGACGATAAATGATGCGTTGGTATAATTGAGGACATAATCCTTGAAGTATTTCTTGTTCTCGATGATGTAGTTAATCATGCCGCCCAGGAAAGCGATGTCGGTGCCGGAGCGAAGCGGCACATGGAAATCACAGCGGGCGGATGTTCTTGTGTAACGGGGATCAACGTGAATGATCGTTGCGCCTTTTTCCTTGGCTCTTAATATCCACTTAAAGGCGATGGGGTGATGCTCGGCAGCATTGCTGCCCATAATCAGGATGACATCGGCATTCTTTAAATCACAGTAGTGGTTCGTCATGGAACCACGTCCGAACGACTCTCCCAGAGCCGCTACAGATGGACTGTGTCAGACCCTGGCCTGATGGTCTATATAGACCAGACCCAGCGCTCTGGACTTGACGCTGACCAGCCAGCATTCCTCATTATCGATGTTGGAACTGCCGTAGTGGCCGATCGCTTCGCAGCGGTTGACCAGCTCGCCTTTGTCATTTCTCTTGATAAAATTCTTATCACGAGTGTCCTTGACCAGACGGGCGATCCGGGAAAGCGCAAAATCCCAGTCTTTCTCTTCCCATTCCGTTCCGTAGGGCTTGCGATAAAGCACCTTGGTCAGGCGGTGTTTGTTGGCTTCGGTCAGATCGAAGAACCCCGCGCCCTTGGCACACAGCGATCCCTCGTTGATGGGATGATCGGCATCGCCTTCGATGTTGAAAATTTTCCCCGTAGCCTTATCCACGCTGCATACCAGACCGCAACCAACGGAGCAATAACAACAGATCGTCGTTACCTGCTTGGCAATCTTGATTCGATCCATTTTGCCAAGCTCGTCGGCATATGCCCGGGTTGGATTGAGGTTGAGCCCCAGACTCGACAGGGCCACGCCTCCTCCAACGGCTCCGGTCATCGTTAAAAAGCCTCTTCTTGTGATTTGCATAAAAATCCTCCCCATACATGTGTCAATTTTGATCTATGTCATACGTGGCATATATTGACCGAAAGTCATTTAAATGTCAATATGTTTTCTAAAACATATTGGAGGGAACCGGCGGGGCAAAATGATTTGATTGCATTTCACGCCCAACTTCCCTATACAGTTTATATTCATGAGTCCTGCAGGCAGGAGGAGTTCTTCCCATGGAAATCAAGTACAAGGTATGGATTGAAAAAAACGGAAAAGTCGTGTTCGGCAAGGGGCGGGACGACATTCTCAAGGCCATCGATGAGCAGCGCAGCCTCAATGCCGCGGCCAAAAAGCTGGAAATGTCCTATCGGGCGGCATGGGGACGATTGAAAGCTTCGGAAGAGCGGATGGGCATGAAGCTGGTGGAAGTCGGCGTGCACGACAAATCCATGCAGCTCACCGGGCAGGCCCGATCCATTATTGATCGATTTGAAAAACTGGAAAAAGACGTGGAACGGCTTCTGCACACGGCAGACCAGGATTTTCAGAAATTACTCCAGGTGGAAGAGAAAATCGGCAAACCCTAAGGATTTTAATATTTTATGCCTTTGATCAAAGCGTTGAGGCTGTCGTGAACGATGGTGAAGATTCGCTCCCCTCTTCTTTCAGGCACGCCGGTATAGATGTAAAGAGAAATCACTCCGTTGAGAAGCCCCCAGACGGCATACTGCATTCGGCGGACGTCCATGCCGGAAATGAATTCGCCTGAATCCACGCCCCGTTGAAGAATTTCCGCAATCACGTGCACATTTTCATTGGTCGTGTGAATGAGCTGTGTATTTTGCTCATCCGTCAGATTCATGTTTTCCGCCTGCAGCATAAAGGTCATCAGGATCCGGAACAACTCGTTATTATCCAGAAAGTAGCTGACGTATTCATGGGCGAAAGCGATCAGGGCCTCCGAAGCGGTTCCTCCCTGTTTGGCAAAAACGTTCCATTCCTTGTGACGATCGATATTGGCTGAAATCAGGATCTGGGTGTAAATTTCTTCCTTGCTGTCAAAATAGAGGTAAATGGAGCCCTTGCTCACCTCCGCCTTGGCGGCGATCAGGTCAACCGTGACGGATTTGAACCCCCGTTCAAAAAACAGCTTGCGGGCGGCCTTCAAAATGGAATTTTTCCGGCTCTCCTTTTCTTTTTTTCTTCTTTCTTCCGAACTCAAGATCGGCTCTCCTTTGAACGCAAGAGGAAGACCCCCTCGGCGTCTTTTTGCAAGTCTCTGTTAATGCTTGATAAATGCTAACAGAATGGCCTCATGACTTACGGTCATGTTGCGTACCGCAATTGAAAACCCCTGTCAAGGAAAATTAAAGAAATCTATTTGCGCAGTTTTTCAAGCTGCAGGATAATGCTTTCCAGAGGCGGACGCGTGTTGATGTCATGAACATCAATGTAGCGGATGATGCCTTTTTTATCGATGATGATGATTGCCCGCTCCGCCGTTCCGTTGGAACGCAGAATGCCCAAGCGGGATGCTACCGCGCCGTGCGGCCAGAAATCGGACAGCACCTCAAACCAGAGATGCCCCATCTGATTGGTCCAGGAATAGAGAGTCGGAATATTATCGACGCTGATGCCCAGGAGCACGGCGTCGTTTTCTTCAAACAGTTCCTGAACGATATTATAGCCGGGCCACTGGTCGGAACAAACCGGCGTCCAGGCCGCCGGCACAAAGGACAGCACGACATTCTTTTTGCCCCGGTAGTCTGCGAGCGACACCTTCCTGCCGCTTACGGCCGGCAGCGTGAAACCGGGGGCGATCTCTCCGACTTTGACTTTTAAAACACTGTCCACCGGCTTCAGCTTGCCGACCTCATAAATGTTCCCCTTGTAAGCGTCGGAAAGGGCAAAAGCCGGAGTTGCCAGGAGAACCATCATCAACAACGCGCAGACCATCTTTCTTTTCATGGAAGCCTCCTCACTGCTGAATTCCGGTCAACCGGACCACTTCGGCCAGAAACGCTTCCACGTCTTCGTGCGCGCCCAGCCTGGAGTAAACCACTTCCCGTTTTTTGGGCCCGCCCAGTTTCACAACAATAAAATACGGCGTGCGGACTTCGCCGATGATTTTGTGAATGGTAAAATCCGCGTCCGGAACCAGCGGAAATTCAACCTTGTACTTCTTTTTGAACGTATTCACTTCAAAGGATGTGTTTCCCGCGCCGATGCCGAGAATCTTGATTTTACCCCTGAGCCGTGGATTGGCCTCCATCAGAGAGAAAAAGCGGTTCATATTGGGCGCATCCTTCTGACAGTAGGGGCAATAGAGGCTGAAGATCTGGATCATCAAAGCCTGTGCTTTGACCTGATCCGCGGAAAACGTACCGGAGCCGGAAAGGCCCAGATATTTGAGACCGGCCGAATCCGCGGGTTTTTGAATTTTCATATCAGGGAGCGACGCTCCCACCTGCGGCGGCAGCGTTTCAGCGCCCAGCAGTGCCGGCAGCGATAAAATCATCATGACCATCATCACGGCGACTTGTTTTCTCATGTTTTCTCCTCCTCAATTTCGGGATATCAGGCGATGCACGGCTTTATCCAATCCGTCCAGCGACAGTTCGAACATCGGAAAAATGCCGGCAATCTGTTTGGTCGTCCAGGTATAAAACCAGGAATCCTGCGACTGCGGATTGAGCCAGACGGCGTGGCGAAACGTTCTGGCCAGAAACTTCAGATATTCCACGGAAGGCCGGGCTTCGTTCTGGCCGATATAAATTGCGCCGTGGGCGTCATTGAGTTCATAGGGCGCCATGGACGCGTCCCCCACGATAATCAGCCGCGTTTCCGGGTCGGAGCGAATCAATTCATCCACCCGCACCGGTTTGGCGCTGCGGGCCGGATCCTGCCAGATTTTGGAATAAATCGTGTTGTGAAAGTAATAAATCTCCAATTCCTTGAACTGAAACTGCGCATAGTGAAAAAGGACCTGAACGAGGTCCACATAGGGATCCATCGACCAGCCGCCGTTGTCGATGAGCAGCTTGACTTTCAGCCGGTCGGCCATCCGGCGGTCAAAAATAATGTCAATTTCTCCCGCGTTGCGCATGGTCGAATAAATCGTTTTATCGATGTTGACGACGTCTTTCGGCCCGGCGGGCTGCAGGTGCTTCAGCCTTTTGAGCGCCTCGCCGATCTGCGAAGCCGTGATGGGCCCGGACTGCGAATAATCCCGGTAGCGGCGCTCCATCGCCACTTTGATGGCGGACTTGTTGCGCGACTCGCCGCCCACCCGCATGCCGCCCGGATGACGGCCGGAGTGCCCCGTCGGCGATGTGCCGCGCGAACCGATCCAGCGGTTGCCCCCGTGGTGGGCTTCCGTCTGCTCCTTGAGAAGTTTAAGGAAATGCTCGACCAGTTCATCGGGCGTCATCTGTTTGATCTGATCCTCATCCATCCCCAGCGCCTGGGCCATGCCGCCCGGATCCTTGAGCCATTCGGAAAGCATCGCCCGGACCGCTTCGGTCAGTTCCGCATCGGTAGGCTCGATTTCGGCCATGCCGCGAAATGCGACGGAAAACGCCTGATCATAAATATCAAAGTAGCGTTCGCTTTTGACCAGAAGGCTGCGCGCGACGCTGTAAAAATCGTCCAGCGACGAAACCAGGCCCAGTCCCAGCGCTTTCTGCAGACGCAGGAAAGACGTGGGCGTTACGGGAATCCCCTTGTCGCGAAGCGTATAGAAAAAGTTGACAAACATATTTTCACACTACTGGTGCGAGGCCAGATAAAGGTCGGTGCTCTTTTTGAACAGAACGCCCAAAAACGGGATCGACGACTTCAGGCTTTTGACATTGAAATCCGGATCCGCCTGAAGGGCGCGAATCCAGTTGATCAGCTCGCGCGTGGCCGGCTTTTTTTCGACGCCGCGCACCTCGCGCAGACGATAAAACGTATCCAGACAGGCCGACGTCAGATCCCTGTTCAAGTCCGGAAAATGCACATCGATGATCCTGCGCATCATTTCGCGGTCGGGAAAAGCGATGTGATGAAAATTGCAGCGCCCCAAAAACGGATCGGACAGATCTTTCTTCGCGTTGGAGGTGATCACGATGACCGGCCGGTTTTTTGTCCGCACCGTCCGGTCGATTTCCATGATGTCGAATTGCATCTGATCGAGGATGTCCAGCATGTCATCCTGAAAATCCGTGTCCGCCTTGTCGATCTCGTCGATCAGCAGCACGACTTTTTTATCGGAGGTAAACGCCTGGCCGATTTTGCCCATCTTGATATATTCCTCGATTTTGCTCACATCCCGCCCGGAATCGGCAAAACGGCTGTCGTTCAAGCGGGTCAGCGTATCGTACTGATACAGGGCGTCAATCAGCTTCATGCTGGATTTGACATTCAGGATGATGAGCGGCATGCGCAGGTTTTCGGCGATGGCATGCGCCAGCATGGTTTTGCCGGTTCCGGGTTCGCCCTTGAGCAGAAGCGGCATCTCCAAAGCCATGGAAATATTGACAATCTTGGCAAGTTCATCATCCAGAACATAGCGCGCTGCCCCGGCAAATCTTGCGGGGCGGTTTCCCGACATCATCATTCATTTACTCCTTAAACATTATTTTTATCTCCTGCAGGCGCGCGATCCATATAATGCCCGGAGCGCATCGTCCACAACAATTGCAACCGCCTCCCCTGTGACCTCGGGAGATCCGGGCGGCAAATCCGTTTTCTGTCGCCTGCGGAGCCATAACACGTTTTGACGCAAAAATTAACGCGGAATATTTTTTTATTCCCGGTTGCGCGCCCGATGTCCGGCAAGGCCAAGATTTCCTTGACAGTTCAAACCGCTTTTCCTATACTTCCCATGCAGAAAGAAGGCGGTTTTTATTCATTTCACCGTTTCCGCAAACGATAAGGAGAACCCCATGAAAAATACCCTGAACAAAATACTGGTGGTGGCGCTGGTCGCCTTCATCACATCAGCCTGCGCGAGTCAGGACCGTTTTATCGTCCACCACACGAACGGAACCGTCCTCGACACCAAAACCAACCTGATGTGGGCGGCCAAAGACAACGGCAGCGACGTCAACTGGACCGACGCAAAATCCTACTGCGAAAATTACGCCGCCGGCAATTTCAAGGACTGGCGACTGCCGACGAGTGAAGAGCTGGCCGGTTTGTATGAAGCGCAGCAAACCCGCGAGGCGCCGTGCGCCGGCAATTTCAATATCCACATGGCAACGGAGCTGATCCAGGTCACCTGCTTTGCCGCCTGGTCGTCCGAAACGCGCAATGCCGACGCCTCCCTGTACAATTTCATTTACGGCAGACCCGACTGGTATCTCCGGTCGCACACCTACGGCATGCGGGCGCTTCCGGTTCGGAATAACAAATAGGCCTTTCTTACCCCTAACTTTTGCGAGGATATTTATACCAAGTTGCATTCAAAGGATAACGAGGCGGCAAGGAGAAGGCTCCGCAGGCGTATTTTTATATACGTCGAGGAAGCCGACGACACAAACAACAAAGTTAGCCGCAGAATGCGACTGGTATAAAAATAAAGCTTGACAACCGCGGAGAACTCCTCTAGGGTGCGCCCAACTTCGCGGGTCAACGTAAAAAAAGCGAAGGAATAAGTTGAATCGTGTCATGAATAAAGCACAAGGTCGGCCGCCAAGTACTTTAAAACCTGGCGGCCTTTTTGTTTCTGCCGGTGTGATCATTCGACTTAGGAAATTTTGAGAAAGGAGGATCGGCACTATGTCAGAAGGTAAAGTAAAGTGGTTCAACGAGCGCAAAGGCTTCGGCTTCATCGAGCAAGAGGGCGGGAGCGATATTTTCGTGCACTTCAGCGCCATTCAGTCCAGCGGCTTCAAAACGCTTACGGAAGGCCAGCAGGTCAGCTTTGATGTCGTTCAGGGCAAAAAAGGCCTGGAAGCGGAAAACGTCAGAGCCCTCTAGGGATCGATGAAAACGTCCACAAAAGCGCGCCGCAAAACGGCGCGCTTTTTTTATAGTTCCTCCGCTTAATGGGTACTTTTGTTACGTATAACACCTACAAGTCCGCAATATTGTTATGTATGGTAATGTGTTTCTTTCCAATTGAAAGGTTTAACGAAAAAATCAGCCGGAGCGAAGCGATCGGCTGTAGCGACGGGTTGTGCATTTTTATTTTCTTTTTTTGGGTTCTTCTTTTGCAGAATTGAAACGTACCAATTTATCCCAGTCGATTTCACCATTATCTTTGCAAAATACGTTGGCAAACTCCTTGGTGAATTTATTAATCATTTGCGAATAAGATTCAATGAAAACATCATTCTTTTCTTTTGCTTTATGACCAAGTGGTTCAATAATTTCTGTAAATAGTTCACTGTCACCAGAAATAAACTCCCAAAAACGCTGGCCACAATACTTGAAATAATCACCTTTATCCGGTTTGCTGTCTCTTCCGTAACAACAACCGTTAACCGCGATAATGTTTAATTTTGAATTGCTGCTTCTCAGTGTCTTTTTTGCAGTTTTAAAGTCTGCGACCATTTTAGCTATTTGTGAACTATTGCCCCAATTCGGCCCTGATTTAATTGTTACAATGTTCCTTGTATCATTACTGTCAAATTCAAGGTCAATACCGGTAATGCCTGATTTACGTCCGCCATAAACTTTATCATTAATGAATATGGCAAGACCTTCGAGCCAATCACCGAAGATGGTCTCTTCGTTTGATGAAATATGGGCGTCAACTAAGCCTTTTATGATCTGCTCAGCAGTCAATACATATTTTGCTTTAAATAAATATGGATTCTTTCGTTTAAGAACGTTTGCTAACTTTAACTCGTCAAGGCTTTGGATTCGCTTTTGGTGAAAATTGCCGATGTTTTGTTCAACGTACAGCAGAACGTCTTTTAGGTTTAGTTTTTTCATATACCGCCTTTGGTTCAAACAGATATAATTCAACGGGTTTCAGTTTTTCTTGCGCCATTTCACAA
>JAAZOZ010000324.1 GCA_012797505.1 Smithella sp.
GCCAAAACGAATTGTCGATAATTGCAAGGATTCTTATCAATTTTTTTCAGGGAATGCCATAAATTATTCTCCCCCGAAGCGAAATATTTTTATCTTATGCAAAAAATAGAACCGTCCCCTTTTCTGCTGAACCGTCCCCTTTTCTGCTACAAACCTCTAATCATCTAAACCCCAAGCAGGCGCTGTCCCTATTTTTTGCCAGCCCCTGACGCTGATCCCTTTGTGCTGAAAGTCCTGGGAGCCGCCATAAATCAGGGTTGGGTTGGTCGCCTTGGCTCCGGCGAGGGAGAGCCACTTCTCCAAGCCGGAGAAGAAGTCCTTGGCGACGGTTTTGCCGGACTTGATCTCGACCGGTACAATCCGGCCGCCGTGAGCGATGTCGCCCCGCTCGATGAGGAGATCCACTTCGACGCCGTTGCTGTCCCGCCAGAAATAGAACTCCGGCCTCTCGCCGCGATTGAGGAACGACTTCGCCAGCTCCGAGACAACAAAGGTCTCGAAGATCGCCCCCCTCAGCGGATGGGTGTCCATCTGTTCCGCGGACTGGATGCCCAGAAGCCAGGAGACCAGCCCGGTGTCGTAAAAGTAGAGCTTGGAGGCCTTCACCAGGCGCTTGTTCCAGTTTGCGTGATGCGGCCGAAGCTGAAACGCAATGTAGCTTGCCTCCAGCACGGACATCCAGGCCTTGGCCGTGTTGTGGGTGATGCCGCAGTCCGTGGCGAGAGAAGAAAAGTTCAAAATTTGCCCTGTTCTTCCGGCACACAGGCGCACAAATCGCTGGAAGGTCTCCAAATCCTGAATTTTGAGGACCTGACGAACGTCCCGTTCGAGGTAGGCGGTCACGTAAGCGCTGAACCACGACCGGACGCCGATTTGCCGATCGTAGAGCGGCGGATAGCCTCCCGTGTGAAGCATTTGATCGATCCGGTCCGTCGCCTTGCCGGCGTTCGCGAGCTCGCCCAGCGAAAAGGGAAGCAGCTCCACGAAGGCGGTCCTTCCCGCGAGCGACTGGGTGATGCGCGACAACAACCCGAACTGCTGGGAGCCGGTAAGGACGTACAGCCCCATGCGTCCGTCGGCATCGACGGCGGATTGAAGATAAGAAAAGATCTCCGGACAGCGCTGCACCTCGTCGAGCACGGCGCCATCGGGAAAGCGCGCCAGAAACGAACGGGGGTCGTCCTGGGCGGCAAGCCGGATATCCGGGTCCTCCAGAGATGCGTAAGGCTTGTCCGGAAAAATGGCCTTGGCGAGCGTGGTCTTCCCGGACTGCCGGGGCCCGGTGACGGTCACAATGGGAAATCCCTTGAGCAGAGAATGAATGGTGTCTTGAGCGTCACGGCGTATCATGTGGGGTATGGTGCACTATATTATGCAAATTGTCAATCACTTTTACAATCTGAATAAGAAAAAGGGGACGGTTCTATTTTTGGAAGAAAAAGGGGACGGTTCTATTTTTGAGAGATGGAGAGCTTTGCAAAATTGCAAAAAACAACAATGTTGTCATTCCCGCGAAGGCAGGAATCCAGTGTTTTCAATAGCTTCCTGGATACCGGCTTTCGCCGGTATGACGTAAAAAGGAGTTATGCAAAGCTCTCAGATGAGCAATGAGTGGAAAAAAGGTGATGGGCAATTACCCGCGTTTTATAAAAGATAGCTTTTTCTTCAGTGAAAAATAGAACCGTCCCCTTTTCTGCATGCACCCTTTTCTGCACTAGTTTCGCAACCATTTCCAGACCGGCATCACTTGGATCTTTGCACCAGCAGAGGTCAACACCCTCTCTTCATCGTTGGTGAGTATCAAACCCTCCTCGATGGCGAAGGCGTTCATAGCTTCCCGAAGGCCTTGCAGTTCCCTTGTTTCATTCTTCGGCGTCAGTTCCCAGCACACCTGGATGGCCGCTTTGGGCTTTGTCCCCTCCTTGATAATGAAATCGCATTCACGTCGCCCCTTGTAGTAGAAGCATTCCGCCCGACGCCTGAACATTTCAATTGCGACAACATTCTCCAACAATTTCCCCTTATTTTCCGAAAAATCCGTTGATAGCAGAGAAAAACCAGTATCCAAAAAATATATTTTTTTAGGATTCATCATCCTCTGTCGCGGCGAATAACTGAATTTCTCATGGGCAACGAGGAAAAATACCTCCTGCAAATATCCAAGATAATTAGAAATGGTCTGCTTGCTGCCGGGAAGTTTATGCCGCTTCAACTCTTTTTCAAGCATGGAGATTGAAAACAGATCAGAGAACATGTTCAGGCTATAGCGCATGACGGCTTCTAAAACTGCCTTAGCCTTAATATTGTAGCGTTCCAGGATATCCCGGTAAAAGATTGTCCGATAATAAGTCTGAAGGAGTTCGCGTTTATCCATGACAGTTTCTTTTTTGACGACTTCAGGGAAACCACCCTCTTTCAAAAATTGTTCAAAGGCCTTCAGAACCATTCCTCTGGCCGGGGTCAGCAGAGTCCTCTCGTCATGGGGAACGCCATGAAAGCGGAGAAATTCCCGGAAGGAAAAAGGCATAATGAGAATGTTGCGGCACCGCCCGCGTAGTTCCGTCGCGATTTCCCGCTCCAGGAGGCCGACATTACTTCCCGTGACGACGATACGGTAGCGATTCTGATTGTGCAGTGTCCTCAGAACGCGACTCCAGCCGGACAACTGTTGGATTTCATCGAAAAAGAGAAAAGTCGGCGCTTTTCCTGCAACCTGTTGAAAGGCGGTGAACAGGGCGTCTGTATCAGCAGCGGTGAAATCCGCAAGACGGTAATCTTCGAAATCGACAAACAGGATATCTTCGCGGCTCCAACTCCCCTGAGCCAAGAGCTCTTGGATCAGTTGATACATATAACTGGTTTTGCCTGCCCGTCTCGGCCCGCTTATGGTTATGATTTCCGACGTCCGCTCCAAGACCAAATCCGGTGCGTCTCTTTTTATCAGAGGCGGAAAGATCTTGTCTTTAAGCCATTCTGCTATGATTTTATTAATTATTTCAGTATTCATCTATCATTGTCCATCAATGTGAACAATTTCTACCATTATTGTCTATTCAAGTCAAGAATAATGGAAAAAGGGGACGGTTCGAAAAAGGGGACGGTTCTA
>JAAZOZ010000325.1 GCA_012797505.1 Smithella sp.
CTGGACGGCGAGGAACTGGCCGGGGCCAAGCAGAACCGCGTGCTCAACACCACCATCCTGCTGAAGGAACATTCGGAAACGATCATCCCTGTAAGCTGCACCGAGCATGGCCGCTGGTTTTACCGGTCTTCAA
Source organism: Smithella sp. (assembly GCA_012797505.1). Taxonomy (GTDB): domain Bacteria; phylum Desulfobacterota; class Syntrophia; order Syntrophales; family Smithellaceae; genus UBA8904. Next base: position 134 of record JAAZOZ010000325.1, read on the forward strand.
AATTTGAGGAATCGGGATACATCATGTCGGCCAGTCTCAGAAGCGTCAAAAACGCCTCCGTGCATAAGAACCTGAAAGCCTGCAACTCTTTCCTGTCCGATCAACTTGCCGTCTGGGATGGCATCGCCGATCAGGCCAGGGCCAACCGGGTGGATGCCCCCACCGGGGCCATGAGGGACACGCTGGAAGCAAAACAGGAAGATATGGATGATTTTCTTACGCATTTTCCGATGATTTCCGGTCAGAACGGCCTGCTGGTCATGGTGAACGGCAAAGTCGTCGGCATGGATATGGTATCCAGGACAGAGGCATTTGCGTCACTGCATCCGAAGTTGATCAAAAGCTACGTCATGGACGCCCTGACGGAAAAGCCGGCAAAAGGAAAGGCCGCTTCACGGGAAAAGGCGGATGCTTTTCTTGCCGCGATTCTCGAGTGCAAAGAAAATGCCTTCGACTCCGTCGGCTACGGCCGGGATTACCGCTATGAAGGACAGAAGATCGTCGGTTCCGCGCTGGTTCACAACAGCATCGTGATCCACATGGCTTTCTTCCAGATCACCGAAGCGGAAAAGTCCGGACACATGTCTTCCGTCAACCGCAGACGGGCCTACCGGACGAATCCGTAAGCGACAAGGAGGCGCGTTCCATGAAACACAAAAATCTGATAATCCTGTTATCAGTAGCGGTCCTGCTGTCAGCCTTCGGCATGGCCAGCGCCGACACGACCATTTATGACAGGCATTACAACCGGCAGGGATACGAGAAGGAGTCGCGGGGCGTAGTGACCAGGTATGACAGGAACTGGAACCGCACCGGCTATGAGAAAGACGGCAGGATTTACGATAAAAACTGGAATCTGCAAGGCTACAAAAAGAAAGATGAAACAACCGTGATCTATGATAAACAATGGAACCGAACCGGTTACGAAAAAGAAAATAAGATTTATGATAAGCAATGGAATCTGAAGGGATACAAGAAACGCTGATCATGGACGGTTAACAATAAATTGAGGTAACAACATGCCCGTATTTTCCAATTCCCGGCTTGGCGCCTACGAGCAGTGCCCGCTCAAGTACAAGTATCAGTATATCGACAAGATCAAAGTCGAGGAAGCCAAGACCGTCGAAGCCTTTATGGGGAGCTGCGTTCATGAGACGCTGGAAAAGCTCTACAGGGACCTGAAACTGCAAAAGCGCAATACACAGGAAGACCTTCTTAAATTTTACAATGACCTGTGGGCAAAAAACTGGTCGGACGATATTAAAATCGTCCGGAAAGAATACACGGCGGACAACTACCGCAAAACCGGCGAGAAGTGCATTGCCGACTATTACAACAAGTATGCACCTTTCAAAGAACGCGTGCTGGGCATCGAGACGGAAGAATACGTCAACCTCGATCCTGAAGGGGAATTCAAATGGAACGTCCGGATGGACAGGCTGGATTACGCAGGCGATGGGAAATACGAGATCCACGATTACAAAACCGCGGGATATCTTCCCAAACAGGAGCAGGCGGATGAAGACCGGCAACTGGCGCTTTATTCCCTTTGGGTGAAAGAGAACTTCAGGGATGCCGAAAATGTTGAACTGGTCTGGCATTACCTGGCCTTCGACAGAGAAGTGCGCTCTGAAAGAACCGCGGAGCAACTGGAAAACCTGCGCGAAGAAACGCTTCAAGCGGTAAAGAAGGTTGTCAGCGCGAAAGAATTCCCGGCTAATGAGTCCAATCTCTGCAACTGGTGCGAATATAAAAACATCTGTCCGAAATGGGCGCACCTGTTCAAAGTGGAAGCCCTGCCGCCAAAGGAGTTTAAAGAAGAAGACGGCGTCAGGCTTGTCGACGCGCTTGCCGTTCTTTCAGAGCAAAAGAAAGAACTGGATACACAAATCGAAGCCGTCAAGGATGATCTGATCGCTTATGCCCGGAACCTTGGCGTCGAGGTTGTTTTCGGGTCCAATAAAAAGGCGACTGTTTCCATCCGGAAAGATATCGCCTTTCCTGCGAAGAACACAGAAGAGCGTGAAGCCCTGATTCAATTGCTTAAGGCTGAAGGTCTGTGGGGTGAAGTCGA
>JAAZOZ010000326.1 GCA_012797505.1 Smithella sp.
CAGATGGACCGGGGATTCTGATAGCAGCAGTTGGCAAAGCCCACCAGGTAGTTGCGCAGTTCGTGAAAGCGCACGATTTCATCGACAAAGCCTTTCTTCGCGCAGAACAGCGGCCCCGACGTATCGTCATAGTGTTTTACCATCTCGTTCATCTTGTCGATGACGGGCCCAAGCGGCCGGCCCGCGTCCTTTTCCTTGACGAGCCTTCGGGCGTAACTGGCCGCCGCGGCGGTTTCCCCGTGCATGACGTTAATCTCGGTCGTGGCCGTGCCGAGTGAAAAGGCATTGTTATTGTTGGCCGTGGGACCGCCCAGAACGTAATGCGCCGCCGCTGTTCCCTTGCGCAGGACAACCAGCATCATCGGCAGGTGCGAGTTTTCAATCGAATAGATGAGCGACTGGCCCAGGCCCAGAAGCTCCGCCTTCTCCGCGATGTCGCCCACGTCGATGCCGGACGTGTCCTGAAACCAGGCCATCGGCACCTTGTCGCGCGAGCACAGCGTGACGAACTCACTCATTTTGATCAGTCCCTGGCGGTAGAGCTTGCCGCCCACGCCCATGTACTGATTGGTGTATTCCGGGTAATTGGGAAAGGCGCCCTGGCGGTTCCCGACGACGCCCAGCAGATAACCGTCCACCTTGACCAGGCCGCAGTACATTTCCGGGCCGAAGCCGGGGCGGAATTCCAGATGCTCCGAGCTGTCCACGAGCCTCGCCAGAACCTGCTCGAAATCGTAAACGCGCTTTTTGTTGACCGGAATGATCGAGGCGATTTCCGAGGGAGGGTAAGCAGGTTCAGCGGGGGCTGCCACGCGAAAGAAGCGTGGATGGTAGGCGGGCAGATCGTCCATGTAATCTTTAATTGCGTCCAAGACCTGGGTTTCCTCGTCGAAGACCGCACGGAAAAATCCCGTGACGTCGTGGTGGATTTTGACGCTGCCGGGCGGAACGGACTTGAAGTGCCGCGTGGCGTTGATGAGCTCTTCCGCGCCTTCTTCATCGAAAAATCCCTTGGGGGACATGCCGCTCACGATGCCGCCGCCGCCCACGGCCATGTTGGCCTTCTTGTGCGCGAGCAGAATCGTCGGGCTGATGGACTGGTAGCCGCCGCCCGCGGGATTGGTGCCGTAAATGCCGGCGATGACCGGGATGCCCATCTGTTCCAGTTCGGCATGGCGGAAGAAGCACGTGCCCTGGCCCCGGCGGTTGGCGTACATCTTTTCCTGCTCGGGCAGCTTCACCCCGGAACAGTTCACCAGCCACACCAGCGGCAGGTGCAGGAGCTTGGCGATGTCGGTTACACGCAGGTTGTTGTCCGGCTGGCCGGCGATCCACGCGCCCGCCATCCATTTGTTGTTGAAGCCGATGAGGACGCACCACTTGCCTCGGATGCGCGCCAGACCATCGACCACGCCGGTGCTCCCCGATTCCTCGTTTTCCGGATCGAAGATGCTGTGCAGCGGGCAGAAGGTCCCCGGATCGACGAGGTATTCGATGCGCTCCCAGACGCTCATCTCGCCCCGGTCGTGCAGCGTCTGCAAGGGGACGCCAACGTTCCTGATCCGCTCGACTTCCGCGTCGATGGTTTTCATGATCTCCTCGATCTTCGCGCAGTTCTCCCGCATGCTTTCGACCTGTTTGGCGGAAAGAGGTTTTCCGAGCGGATCCATCTTTTCAAAATATTGCTTCATGGCTTACTCCGTCTATGCCCGGTTGGGCGCAAAGCCCATCGTGGCGTTGGCGACGATCATCGTGTGCATGTTGGACGTGCCTTCCAGCGTTTCGAACTGCTTGGAGTCGCGCAGGAAGCGGCCGCAGGGATATTCGTCCGAATAGCCGAACGACCCGTAGAGCTTCATGCACTCGTTGGCGTCGTGAACGACGACTTTCGCGCCGTAGAGCTTGGACATGGAGGTTTCCATGACATTGGGAAGCCCTTTGTCCTTGAGCCAGGCGGAGCGGTAAACCAGATAGGCCAGCGTGTCATGGCCGATTTTCATGTCCGCCACCTGCTGCTGAATGAGCTGGTAGCGGCCGATTTGCTTGCCGAACTGGCAGCGCTCGGTCGCGTATTTGGCGGAGGCGTCGAGAATGGCGCCGGAAAGCCCCAGCGCGCCCGCGGAGCAGCCCAGCCGGGTGGAGTTGAGCTGCGTCATGCAAATCTGGAAGCCTTTGTTCAGTTTTCCCAGCAAAAGATTTTTGGGAACCTTCACGTCTTCAAAGGTGATTTCCGCCGTATCGGAGGCCCACAGGCCGACCTTGTCGTGAATGGGTTTGCGCGTGATGCCGGGCAGGGAGTAGTCCATGATGAAGCAGCTCACGCCGTTCGCGCCCGCGTCCTTGTCCGTTTTGACATACAACAGGCCGTGGTTGCAAACCGTGCCGTTCGTGATCCACATTTTGTTGCCGTTCACCAGGTAGTAGTCGCCCTTGTCTTCGGCGCGGCATTTCATGGAGGCGACGTCCGAACCGATATCCGGTTCGGTCATGGCGAAGCTGCCGACATATTCGCCGGAGACGAATTTGGGAATGTAATGTTCTTTTTGCTCTTCCGTTCCAAATTTCTGGATGGTGAGCGCCGGACCCCAGCACTGCATGTTGAAGGCCATGCGCCAGGCGACATGCACCCTGGCCACCTGCTCGATGGCGAGCGCGCCTTCCAGAAAGCCCATGCCGTTTCCGCCGTATTGCTCGTCGATACAGAAGCCGAAAAATCCGAGCTCTGCCATCTTGTCAAAAATTTCCCTGCGCCAGAAATGGTTTTTTTCGTCTTCCTCGACATGCGGCGCGATTTCCTTTTCGGCAAAGTTTCGCGCCGTCTCCTGAATCATTTTTTGTTCTTCCGTCAATGCAAAATCCATATTTTTTCCTCCCGGACGGTTGTTAAAGGTTGTTGACTTTGTCACACCGGTGAAAACCGGTGTCCAGGAATGAATCCATTTTTCAATCCACTGGATTCCGGCTTTCGCCGGAATGATAATTTAGGGAACAGTCTCGTGATCTCGCGTGCCCTCCAGGGTATCAGGTTATCGCGACGGTTTCCCGCTGCTATTTTAGATTTGCGGCAATCCGTAGGGAACGGTCGCGACCGTTCCTTACCTTCTTTCGATCACCATGCATATCCCCTGGCCGCCGCCGCCGCAGATCGTTTCCAGGGCGAAGCGGGCGTTGCTCCGCTGCATTTCATAAAGCAGCGTGGTCAGGCGCATCGTTCCCGTGGCGCCGATGGGGTGCCCCAGCGAGATGCCCGAACCGTTGATATTGACCTTCGCGTCCATCTGCTCGTCGGAAAGTCCCGCCAGACGGGAGTCCGCCAGACACTGCACGGCAAACGCCTCCTGGACTTCAATTAAATCCATATCGGAAATGGTCTTGCCGATTTTCCCCAGCGCCTTTGCAACGGCTGCCGGGACGGCAGGGTAGGTAAGGGTCGGATCGGTGGCCGCGACCGCGCAGGAGCGGTAGGCGGCGATCGGTTTGATTCCCAGTTCTCTGGCTTTCTTTTCGGAAGCAAGGATGACCACGGCCGCGCCGTCGTTTTCCGAGGAGGAGTTGCCCGCCGTGCAAACGCCGTCTTTGTAAACGGGTTTTAGTTTGGCCAGACGTTCCAGGGATGAATCTTTGCGGGGGCCTTCGTCGACGCTGAAAAAAATCTCCTGACCGTTTTTGTCCTTGCCGGTGAGAACCGGAGCGATTTCGTCCGTGAACTTGCCGGCTTCCTGCGCCGCGATCGCCCGCTTGTGGGATCGAAGCGCCCAGCGGTCCGCTTCTTCGCGCGAAATGCCTTCTTTTTTGGCAGCGGCCTCCGCCCAGGTCATCATGGAGCTGAGCTCGCCGTAGCGCCAGATGGGCTGGCTCATGACGCGGCCCCGCTGGATGCGGTCGTAAAAGGGAATGCCCCACATGGCGAGCGCCCCGTGGCCGCGCGGCATGAAGCCGTATTTCTCATGGTTCTTGCCGCCCAGCCCCCATTTGATGTCTCCGGGGATGTAGAGTTCGCCCTGGCTCATCGATTCCATGCCGCCCGCAATGATGATGTCGGCGTTGCCGGTTTGAATCTGCAGCGCCCCGTAATAAACGCTTTCCAGGCCGGAGCAGCAGCGCCGGTCGATCATGCCGCCGGGGATGTGATCCGGCCAGTCGGCGTCCAGAACCGCCATGCGCGCGCCGTTGGCGCACTCGCCGTTCTGATAGGCGGACGCCATGATGACGTCATCCACCTGGGCCGGTTCAATGCCCGCTTTTTTGACGGCCGCCTGCAGGACAATGCTGGCCAGACGGTAAATCGGAACCTCCCGAAGCGCTCCGCCGTACGCGCCGATCGGCGTCCGCGCGCAGCTGATAAACACGACATTTTCCATTGCTTTTCTCCCTGTGCAGTTTTGTGGATCATACCTCCGCCGGCTTTTTTTAACCATGTTTTTTTACCGGCACATACGACGAATAGACCGGGTCATACATCAGCGACTTGATATAGCCCGGCAAATTGGAAGGTTCCTTCATCGCGGTGAGTTTTCCGGCAAAGGCGACTTTGGCCACGGCCAGCGCAATGGCGGCCGAAACGTCGCGGATGCGCGCAAGCGACGGAAAGATTCTTCCTTGTTCAAGATCATCCTTTGATACCTGTTCATCCAGACATTTGGCCGCCGCGGCGAACATTTCATCCGTCACGCGGGTGGCTTCCGAGGCCATGACGCCGAGGCCCACGCCGGGGAAGATGTAAACGTTGTTGGCCTGCCCCGGCACAAACGTTTGACCGTTCATCTCCACCTTCGGAAACGGACTGCCGCCGGCAAAAACGGCGCGCCCTTGTGTGTGGCGGTAAGCGTCCTCGGCCGTGCATTCCGCCCGTGAGGTCGGATTGGAAAGCGCAAAGATAATCGGACGTTCGTTCAGACGCGCCATGGCCTCCAGAATTTCCGGCCCAAAGGCGGCGGGCTGCCCCGACGCGCCGATGAGGGTTGTCGGCCGGACGGCTTCCACCACTTCCGCGAGAGTGCGGTGAAACGGAAAATCATGGGCAAAGCGGCGTTTGTGAAGGTTCAGATCCTCGCGGCCGGCCACGATGAGCCCTTTGGAATCGACAAACCAGCACCGGCCGAGGGCTTCTTCTTCGGCAAGTCCCTGCCGGATCATTGCGGAGGCCACCAGATTCCCGATGCCCAGGGCGGCTTCCCCTGCGCCCAGAAACACAATCCGCTGTTCAGTAATTTTTCCCTTAATGATGCGCAAAGCAGAGTACAGCCCGGCCAGCGTGACGCCCGCAGTGCCCTGAATGTCGTCGTCGAACATGCAGTACCGGTCGCGGTAACGGTCCAGCAGGCGGAAAGCATTCCGGTTGCCGAAGTCTTCCAACTGGATCATGACCCTGGGGAACACGTCGCCGGCGGCTTCCATGAATTCATCGATCAGCGTATCGTACTCTTCTCCCTCCAGCCGGGGTTCCGGCAGGCCGATGTACTGCGGATCGCTCCACAATTCGTTATTGTTGGTGCCGACATCGATCATGACGGGCAGGCAGGCCGCCGGATCAATGCCCGCGCAGGCCGTGTAGAGCGACAGCTTTCCCACGGGAATGCCCATGCCGTTGGATCCCAGGTCGCCCAGGCCCAGGATTCTTTCGCCGTCCGTGACGACAATGACCCGGACCTTCCGGTGCGGCCAGTTGAGCAGCGCCTCTTTGATGCGGCCCCGGTCGTAGCGGGTCAGCGTAATGCCGCGGGGACGCCGGTACAGATGGCTGTATTCCTGGCAGGCCAGCCCCACGGTGGGGGTGTAAACGAGGGGGCTCAGTTCTTCCAGATGGTCCACGAGCGCTTTGTAAAAAAGCTGTTCGTTGCGGTCCTGCAGGCCGATCAGATATAGGTATTTTTCCAGAGGATTGGGTTTCCGCCGGACGTTATAGATCACATGATCCACCTGCTGCTGCTGGGTCGAGATGCGCGGCGGCAGCAGACCCTGCAGGCCCAGCGCTTCGCGTTCGGCCGCGGTAAAAGCCGTCCCTTTGTTCAGGCCTGGATCGTGGAGCAGTTCCAGCCCCCGGGGAAATCCGCCCGAACGGTCATCGAAAGTTGGCATCGTTTTTATCCTCACCCTATCCATACTCTCCCGCGACCAGCTATGCCGGCGCGTCGATTCCGTATTTTGCCCGCAGATATTTTTCCATGGTCTGAGGGAACAGGATCCAGCCCAGCAGATCTTCGTCGGTGCGCGCCAGATCGCCGATCGTTTTTTTCGCCTCTTCCATTTCGGGGGGAAGGTGGTCTGCCGGCCTGCCGGTGATCGGCGTCTGTCCGCGTTTGTAGTTTTTGAGTATTTTCGCGGTCAGCTCCGGATCAATCGGCACGGGGGTTCTGCCGTAGAGACCGAGCACGAGGTCTTTGAGCTGATTGGAAATCCGGACGTAGCGCCCGAACAGGACGTTCAGCACCGCCTGCGAGCCGATGATCTGCGAAGACGGCGTCACCAGCGGCGGATAGCCCATGTCTTTTCGCGTCTGGACGACTTCTTTGTAGATTTCACCCAGCCGGTCGAGGGCCTTCATTTCCTTGAGCTGGCCGGTCAGGTTGGAAATCATGCCGCCGGGAATCTGATGCGCGAGCACGCCGTTGTCGATGATGGAAAGTCTCTGGTCCGCCAGCAGATGCTGGTATTTGGGGGCGATCTTTTCCAGGTGTTCGCTCATCTCCAGGAGCCTGTAGAGGTTGATGCCTGTGTCCCGGTCCGATCCCTGAAGCGCCGCCACAATGGGTTCGATGGCGGGCATGGAGGTCCGAAGCGCGTATGGCGCAAGGCAGGTGTCGATGATGTCCACGCCGGCTTCGATGGCTTTCAGATAGGTCATGCTGCCCATGCCGCTGGTGTAATGCGTATGAAGATGGATAGGAACTTTGACGGCTTTCTTCATGGCGGTGACCAGGTTGAAGGCGTCGTAGGGGGAAAGCAGACCGGCCATG
>JAAZOZ010000327.1 GCA_012797505.1 Smithella sp.
ATGAATTCGGAATCGTAAAGGCGGGCGCGGGCTATATCTATTATGGACTCGCCGGCATGACGCCGAACGGGGCGGACCTGCCCGATGCGCAGGAGTTCTTCGTCACACTGGGCCTCGACACGCTTCTGGCTCCGACGCTGACCGTTTACAGGGAAATTGACCACTATCATCAATGGTACGCGACGCTGGGCGTCTCTCATACCTTCAGCCTTCATGAAAGAGTAGGTTTGAAACTGACGGCAACGGCAAGCTATCTGAAAAGCGAAGATGAAACCACCTATCCGAAATTTAACAGCGACTCCATCGCGACGACGGACAAATTCAACAATTTTCACGACGGCGTGGTTTCTGTTTCCCTGCCGGTTGCCGTGGCCGGGAATCTGACCATTACACCGACAGCCTCCTATGTCTTTCCGCTTTCGGACGATGCCAGATACGAAATACGGGCGCGAGGCCTGAAGGGCACGGCCAATCCATCCGACCGGGACAGCTCCTATCTGTATGGAGGCGTAACCCTGAGCCTGACGTTCTAAGGAGGGCCGTTATGATTTTTCGTAAAGTTCCGGATACAGTTTTCTTGCGCATTCCGGACAAATGCCATGGCTGAACTGGGCATTGGAGTGTTTTCCAATGTACGCTTCAATCCGGTTCCAATACCCTTTGTCGTCGCGAATTTTTTTGCAGGAGGCGCATATCGGAAGCATACCGCTTAACACCTTGACGTCCGACATGGCCTGTTGAAGTTCCGCAATCAGTTTCTCACGCTCTTCCTGAGCCTGCTTCAGATCGGTGATGTCCTGAACAATTCCAAAAGATTTTATCGGATGACCCTGGGGATCGTATTCGGTGCGACAGATTTCGTTTACCCATTTGATCCGTCCATCCGTCATCCGTAAGCGATGCGTGATCTCATAGGGGGTTCTTGTTTTGACCGACTCGGTATAAGCATGATTGACTTTCTCCCGGTCATCCGGATGAACGGCGTATAAGAAAGCCTCGTAGGACGCTCCAAATTCCGCCGGATTGATTTCAAACAGTTCGTAAACACCGTCCGACCATCGAAGCGTATTATGGATTAAATCCAGCTCCCAATCCCCCAGTCTTGCGATCCGGTGCGCTTCTTTGAGTTTTTCTTCGCTTTGCTTTATTTTTTCCTCAGCCTGCCTGCGGTCCAGTTCCTTTTTCTCCAGGGATTGGGCCATTTCATCAAAGGAACGCGCAAGCTGACCCAGCTCGCCTCCGACGCGGTCCAGGCGCGTGCGCGTCGAAAAATCACCCTGTCCCACCTTCATAGCGGCATCGACCAGACGATCCAGTCTTCTGACGATCAGGATGTGCCCCAGCAGCCATGCCGTCAAAACGGCGGCTATCAGAGAAACCGTCACCAGCGCCAGGTTGCGAAGAAAACTTTTTCTGGCGGGGGCGAGCGCCTGCTCCTCGGGGATGCCGACACGCAGATAGAGGTAGGGTGAAGAGCCGCCTTCCAGGAAAAACTGCCGGTAAGCAAAAATACGCCTGACTCCATCGACTCCGACGGTTGTGAAAATCCCTTCCCGCGGGCCCTTCGATATTTGCCTGATCATCTCGGGCAAATCGGTCTTGCCTGCAAATTTCTCGTTGTCCGGATACCGGTAGAGACGCGTATAGTTGCGGTCCAGCAGGTTCAGCGTAGATCCTTTGGGAAATTGTGAAATTTTCACAAAACTCCTGCCGTACTTCTCGAGATCGATGGTGACGGCAACCACGCCGGTCACCCGTCCGCCGGAATCCGTTACCGGGTAGGCAAAGGGCAGTATCGCCCTTCCTGATATTTGTCCGATGCTGTATTCCCCGGCGGAAAAAGTTTTTGTCCGCACCGCTTCCTGAAAGTATTTCTTCTGCCGCAGGTTTATGCTGCCGAAAGGAAGTGCGCTGGCAAACATCCTTCCTTCGCGATCCGCCGCAGCTATGGTGGAGTAATGTTGGTTGTCCCGGAGCAGTTCACGAAACAGCTTGTTGCAGGCAGCGGCATCCCGGTTCTGCAGGACAGGCAATCTGGCAAGGGTCATGAGAAATCTGCGTGTGGCTTCCATGTCATTTTCATGGTCGTTTCCCAGAACTTGCGCCATCGTCAGGGCGTTCGCTTTTGTCGTTTCCACGTCATGGCGTTGACGTTCATAGCCGGAGTAAACAATAATGCCGAGGGCGGGGAGAAAGACTGCAAGAATCAGGATCAGCAACTGACTGCGGACGGACTTCATCATTGAAGATTCACCTCCTCCGGTTTTCTTAAAAAGATCCATAAGTTCATAAAATATCCTGTCCGGTCAAACACCGGCGGCAGAGCTTAAATCTTTACCCTGATACTGGTTGCGCCCTTTTTGTTTGGCAAGATACAGCATAGCATCAGCGCCCTCGATTAATTGCAGCGGGGTGATATGGTCTGTCCCGGGAATGGCCGTTGCCACGCCGGCGCTGATGGTAACATGGACGGCCGGTTGCGAATGGTCCGGAAACATTTGCAATTTTCTTATTCCCCTGACCAGCTGAGCGGCTAAATGGACGGCTCCTTTGTGATCCGTTTGCGGGAGGATAACCACAAACTCCTCGCCGCCGTACCGGGCAACCAAATCTCCCGACCTCGTGAGCATATCCTGCAATGCTTTGGCAATCATCCTGAGACAGGCGTCACCTTCGGCATGACCGAATTGATCGTTGAACTGCTTAAAATGATCCACATCGATCATGATCAGCGACAGGGGGAATTTGTTGCGCATGGCGCGCTTGGATTCCAACTCCAGCATCTCGTCGAATTTGCGGCGATTGCAGATGTTCGTCAAACCGTCGAGAAAGGCCATTTTTTCCAGCATATCTGTTTTCAACTTGAGCTCCAGATGGGTTTTTACGCGAGACTTGACGATGGAAGAGTAAAAAGGCTTCCGGATGTAATCGACGGCTCCAATTTTCAGGCCTTCATCTTCGGATTTATTCTCATTTTTCGCCGTAATGAATATAATAGGAATATTTTTTGTCGCCTCGTCATTCTTCAATCTCCTGCATACCTCGTATCCGTCCATCTCCGGCATCATAATATCCAGCAGAATCAGATCCGGTTGGTCCCGCCGCGCCGCGATCAGTCCCTGTTCCCCGGTGATGCAGGAAATGATCGTATGGTCCATACCGGAAAGTATCTTTTCCAACAGATTCAGAACATCCCGATCGTCGTCGATACAAAGAATCATTGGTATTTCCTTCCTCAATGTATAGATGGAGATTAATAATACCAGTCACGAAATCGATACGCCATGATAATATTGGCATACACTTTTATCTTGCCTTCCTTAATCTGTGTCCCAACCTGCCCGTCAAAAACTTCAGAGATGTCAAAAAAATACATTTTTACGTCATTGAAAGATGGAACCATTACGGCAAGAGCACCGTCGGATTTAGATGACGGATCCGATGAATTTTCTTTTTTCGGCAATAATGACCTGGGTTTTGGGTAAATATTGATCGAAGGATTCCATGAGTTTTTC
>JAAZOZ010000328.1 GCA_012797505.1 Smithella sp.
GCTATTGTCTGTCCCGAGAAAGAAGCGGGCCTGGTTTTGCGGCTTGTGGGCCAATGCATCAGGTCCGCCATGATGCAAAACTTGAACATAATTATTTTCTAATGGAAAATCTGGGTTAAAATTTCTTTCAATCAGCAGGTATTTCCTGACCTGATCCCCTAAAAGCGTTATCAGTTCATTTCTAAATTATATCATAATGTTACAATAATCTTCACTCTTCACTTCAATTTTGGCACGGGTTTTTCATTAGGAATAAGGCGAAAGAAACAAAAAAACCTTTGAAGGAGGAAACAGATCATGAAGAAGACCTTAGGAACAATCGTAGCGGCGGCGGCAGTGGTTCTTTTGACGGCAACTTTTGGATTTGCAGAGTATGCGGCGGCAGGGGCGGCCCAATTCCCGTATTTTCAGCTGGGCTGCCTGATTGTGGGCGGACTGATCATGGTCAGCCTGAAGAGGAAGTATAACAAGATGTACACGGCGGAAGTCGTCGGCGCCTTTGCTCTTTACACCCTTCTGATGGCGCTCTTCACCAATCCGGTGATTGATGCGGTGAAGAACATTGTGACCTGAGGTTAAGGATTAAGAGAGACTTTCAGAAAGGAGGACAGGGCCATGATCAAGACACACAGGATGCAGCAATACGGACATTACCGGCAGTATCAGAAGATGAGCGGGATCCTGATGATTTCGGCCTGGGGCTTTGCGATGGTGATCGCCTCCTTCCTGTTCCTCTGGCTGGGGTACAAGCTGGATGAGTACATGGGCACGGCGCCCAATTTCATGTTCGGTTTGTTTTTCCTGGCGATCTTCGTTTGTGTGATGCGGCTGTATCACGAGGCCCGGCAGCGGATGAAGGATTTGTAACCGAAAACATGATCTGTCAATAGTATCGCCCCCTTGGAACCGTCGGTCCAAGGGGGTTTTTTTTCTTGACAAGCATTTATTTTTATTGTTAGTGTCCCCCGACGCTTGGATCCGCAAGGACTGGGACGGAAGGAAAACTAGAAAAAAATTCAGCCTCTCGTCTTGCGACCGGAGGCTTTTTTTATGGACAATCTGCAAGTGATTGAATCCGTCAAAGCAATGCAGTCGCATTGCGAGCGCTTAAGGCTTGCCGGCAAGAAAATATCCTTTGTTCCGACCATGGGCTATTTTCATGAAGGCCATCTGTCTCTCATGAAGGAAGCCCGCAGAACGGCAGACCATGTCGTTGTCAGTATTTACGTAAATCCCACACAGTTCGGCCCCAAAGAAGATTTTTCCAAATACCCGAGAGATTTTGATCGGGATGCGGCCATGGCGAAGAGCGTCGGTGTTGACGTCATCTTTTTCCCGCCGAATTCCGAAATGTATCCGGAAGGCTATCAGACCTACGTCAATGTGGAGAAGGTCACGCAGAATCTGTGCGGCTTATCCCGGCCCGGCCATTTCCGCGGCGTCACAACCGTCTGCTGCAAACTATTCAACATCGTGAAACCGCACAGCGCCGTTTTCGGGAGGAAAGATTATCAGCAACTGGCCGCCATCCGGCGGATGGTTGCCGACCTGAACATGGATCTGGAAATCGTCGGCATGCCGACCTTCCGGGAACCGGACGGCCTGGCCATGAGTTCGCGCAATGTTTATCTGAACAAAGAAGAGCGGGCGTCGGCGCTTACGCTGGTCGGTTCACTGAAGATGGCGCAGAAACTTTATGCCGAGGGCGAAAGAAACGCGGTCAAAATCATCCGGCAGGCGGAAAAGCTCATCACGAGCGCGCCCTTTACCGCCATTGATTATATTAAAATATGCGACGCGGCTACCCTGGAAGATGTTCTGGAAATCAAGGGAGAGGCAGTGATGGCCCTGGCCGTCAAAGTGGGGAAAACGCGGCTGATTGATAATTCCGTTTTGGGCGATAAGCTTGAAGCGTAAAAAATTTTGGGACAGGGGAGAGAAAAGAAGCCATGCAGAGATTTATGATGAAATCGAAAATCCATCGCGCCACTGTAACGGACGCCGATCTGCATTATGAAGGCAGCATTTCGATTGACGAGAAGCTGATGGAAGAAGCGAACATGGTGCCCTACGAACAGGTGGAGATATACGATGTCAACAACGGGGAGCGGTTTTCAACGTATATCATCAAGGGCAAGCGAAACTCCGGAACGATCTGTCTCAACGGCGCCGCCGCCCGCAAAGTCGCCAAGGGCGATTTGGTCATCATCGTCACTTACGTGGCGGTGGACGATGCGGAGGCCAAAACCTGGAAGCCCAAATGCGTCCTCGTGGACGCGAAAAACAAAATTAAAAAAGTCTCCAA
>JAAZOZ010000329.1 GCA_012797505.1 Smithella sp.
ATCCATGCCGGGACCGCGCCAGAACGAACCTGTTTCGTTGTCGAACAGGTTGACGTTGACCATCCAGTCCACTTTCGTCAATGCCTGGCGGACTTTATTGGAATGGGCGCCGGAACAGGCCGGGTTCATCCCCCAGGCGAAGAAGCCGGTAAATTTGCCCTTGTACATGTCGTCAAAAATCTGGAGCCAGGAATAGTTGGCCCCGTCGTCGAGCTTGGGCAAAGCGGCATAAGCTTCTTCGAGACCCATGTTCATGCCGTACATGGAGCGCAGGAAGCTTGCCGAATACTTCGGGAAGTTCTTCCACCAGTTGAGCGAATTCTTTTCCTTGGTTTTGGGCGTGCGCTTCTCATTATACACCTTCAGTGTGGGAAGAGAAGCCGTCGGCGTTCCCAGGTAACCCGGCCAGATGTGGAACAGCAGGCCGTGGTCGGTGGAACCCTGAACGTTGGATTCCCCTCTCATCGCAGCGACGCCGCCGCCCGCAATGCCGATGTTGCCCAAAAGCATCTGGATGATCGCCATTGTGCGGATATTCTGCACGCCGACGGTGTGCTGCGTCCAGCCCATCGCGTAGAGATCGACACCGGCGCGGTCGGGCTTGCCGGTGGAGCCGTAAAGCTTATACACTTCAATGAGCTTCTCGACCGGCGTCCCGCAGATTTTGCTGACGATTTCCGGCGTATAGCGGGAATAGTGCTTTTTCAAAAGCTGGAAGACACAGTTGGGATGCTCCATCGTCGGGTCTTTGCGGATCACGCCCGCTCCGTCCGTCTGATAGGACCAGGTGTCTTTTTCATACTTCCCGTTGGTAAGGCCGGAAAAAACCCCCTTGTTGTCGCCGGGCATTTTGAAAGCCGGATTCACCAGGAAGGAGGCATTGGTGTAATTTCTGACATACTCTTCAAAATACAGCTTGTTTTCGAGAATGTACTTGATCATGCCGCCCAGGAAAGCGATGTCCGTTCCCGAACGAAGAGGCGCGTATAGATGCGCCTTGGAGGCGGACTGGGTAAAGCGCGGATCCACGCAGATGATTTTTGCATTCCGCGTATTGACCGCCTCCTGGATCCATTTCCAGGAAACGGGATGGTTGGAAGCGGGATTGCTTCCCATGATAAGGATTACGTCACTGTTTTTAAAATCGACCCAGTGATTGGTCATTGCGCCGCGTCCGAACGACTCTGCCAGAGCCGGTACAGTCGGGCTGTGTCAGATACGGGCCTGATGTTCGATGTAAACCAGGCCCAACCCCCTCAGGAATTTTTGATACGTGAAGCATTCTTCAAGGTCCATCGCCGCTGACCCGACCGAGGCAATGCCTTCCGTGCGGTTGACGACTTCACCCTTGGCATTAGTTCTTTTGAAACTGGCGTCGCGGCTTTTCTTGACGTTTTCCGCGATCTTCTCAAAAGCCCATTCCCATTCGACTTCCTTCCATTCCGTGGCGAACGGAGCTCGGTACAGCGGTTTGCCCAAACGGTTCTCATTGACGGCCATCTGGTAAATCGAACCACCCTTGCTGCACAGGGATCCTTTGTTGATGGGGCTGTCGGGATCTCCCTCTGTGTTGATCACTTTGCCGTCGCGAACGGACACAATGATGCTGCATCCTACGGAGCAGTAAGGACAAATGGTGGTGGTTTCTTTGGCGTATTTGATCTTCAATTCCTTTGCGTGCGCGGCGGTTGGTGTGAGGCTGATCCCCAAACCGCTCACCGCGGCGAC
Source organism: Smithella sp. (assembly GCA_012797505.1). Lineage (GTDB taxonomy): Bacteria > Desulfobacterota > Syntrophia > Syntrophales > Smithellaceae > UBA8904. Next base: position 1,729 of record JAAZOZ010000329.1, read on the forward strand.
AGCGCCGGAGAGTTTCAAGAAACCTCTTCTGCTGACGTTCATGAATTCTTTCTCCTTTCCTAAAGAATTTAGGTGTCTTATTTATTTCCCGCTCTCTTGTTGAACAAATTAAAAGTTGTTTGAGCGGGTTTAGTCTCCAGGATAAACATGGGGCAAGAGTCAGCGCCTGCTACCCGAAATACTATAATTTCACGGGGAAATTCTATATATGGAATGCGAGTGCTTGTCAACGCAAAAAAATGAGTCATTTCATCTATTTATGTCATATTTGACATAAGAAAAAAGTCCTGTCAGATCGTAGCAATGCAGTTTTGTCCTAAGAAGGGAAGAAGTTGATGACCTTTAGTCAAAAAGGAAAAAAACCGCGGGAAGCCATCCGTGATTTCCCGGATCGGCTGAATTGAGTTGACACAAATCAGCGGCATACTTATAGTGAAACCCGCCATCCAAGGCGGCCGTGAAAGGTAAAGAAGCAAATGCTGGTTTACATTGGCTTTGACGATACGGATCTTTTGGGAGCGGACACCGGAACGGGAAAACTGGCCCGCAACTTCGAGAGCCTGATCCCGGCCCCGTGCAGGATCCTGGGAGTCGTTCGACAGCAGCTTCTGGTGGATCCAGCGATTCCCTACACGTCCCATAACAGCTCCGCCTGCGTCATCCTTGAGAACACGGACCCCGCGCTTGACGATCTGCTGCTTGGGCTTGCGATCGAACACCTCGAGCGCTCGGCGCTGCCGGGAAGCGATCCGGGGCTGTGTTTTGCGCGCGCAGACCACCCGGGTCTCGCCGCGCTTCAGGATTTCGGCCTGAAATGCACCCGGCAGATCGTCACCCAGCGCGAAGCCATTCGGGCTGCGGATTCGCTGCGCCTCTCCGGCCATGGCGGCACTTGCGACGGCATCATCGGCGCGGCCGCGGCGGTGGGGCTGACCGCTTCCGGCTGGTACGGCCGGTTCATTGAATACTCCGGACTGCGAAATTTTCCCGATCCGGTTTCCGTATCCGCTCTGGCCCAAAAAGGCATCCGCGTGGTTTCCCTGGACCGGGACGCCGTCACGCCTTGCGCAGAAGATGAAGTTCACACCAAAGGATGGCTTCGGCCGAGGCTTTGGGGAAGCCAGGCCGTCCTGCCCGTGAATCCTTCCGGGCCGGGCCGCTGGGAAAGTCTGGGTGAAAAAAGAAACAAGAAAAAACCGAAAAAGGAGGAATGAAAATGGCCGGAAAGATTTTTTATCGGGAAAGGCTGAAGATCGGCGTCAAGGAAAAAAAACCGCGTTTTAAACTGGTGGCGGTGGCCGGTGTGGATATCACTTTCTACGGCGATCACCTGCGGAAGAGGGAGCTCGAAGAAATCGCCGAAGCCGTAGGAGCGGAGCTGGTGCTGCTCAAAGTTCAAAAGAAGGATAAGGATGAAGAAGTCGAAGTCAAGGATTAAAGGAAGGATAAAAGAGCATGGCCCTGGTCAGAGAACGAGACGGTAAGCGGCTGCATGTCAAAAGCAGGCTGATGGGAGAAAGTCTGGTGGGAAGAACCTTTATGGACGGTCTCGCCGTGGCGCCGCAGAAGAGGCTTTTCCCCGATGTCAACGTGGTCAAGATCGGCGGACAGTCCATCTGCGACCGGGGAGCGCAGGCGCTGCCCGCGATCGTCAAAGAAATCGCCGCCTGCTCCAGAAAGCACAAAATTCTGCTCACGACCGGCGGCGGGACACGCAGCCGCCACATTTACGCCATCGGCCTGGAACTGGGCATGCCGACGGGCATCATCGCCAAATTCGGCAGTTCCATCTCCGAGCAGAACGCCCTCCTGGTCGCCATGCTGCTGACCCCCTGGGGGGGCATTAAAATCGGCCATGACGACGTCACCAAACTCTACACCTACTTTTCCCAGGGCTGCATTCCCGTCATGCACGGCATGCCGCCCTACGATTATTTCGCCCTGCCCGCGCCCAAACGGCGCATTCCCATTCACCGCACCGACGTCGGCACGCTGATCGCCGCCGATCTGATCGGCGCCCGGCGCTGCATTTTCGTCAAGGACGAACGCGGACTCTACACGGACGATCCCAAGAAAAACAGCCGGGCGGCTTTTATCCCTGAAATCAGCGTGAAGGAACTGCTGGCGCGCGACCTGGATGATCTGATCATTGAAAGGCCCTGCCTGGAAATTCTGCAAAACAGCGAGGTGATCCGGACGATTCAAATCATCAACGGTCTGGAAAAGGGAAATCTGACCAAAGCCCTGAGCGGAAAGCCCGTGGGAACCCTTATCCACCGGTCCTGAGCCACACGGCATTCAAATGAAGGAAAAGTCCATGACGGAAATAAAAAGAGCGTCGCGCAAAGAGCTGTTCGGATGGGCCATGTTTGATTTTGCCAACTCGTCCTATACAACCGTGATCATCACCGTGGTGTTTTGCATCATCTTTCCCCGGCTCATCGTCGGAGACGGGCCGGAATTTCGGCTGGGCAATCTGCTGTGGAGCGCCTCCATCTCGATAAGCTATCTGATCGTGCTTTTGACCGCGCCGCTTCTGGGCGCGATCATGGATTACACGGGCTCCAAAAAGAAATTCCTGCTGGGCAGCTGCTGGCTTTGCGCGCTCGCCACCGCTTCGCTTTATTTTGTCGGACCGGGAGACATTCTGATAGGCATGCTGCTCATCATTGTTTCCAACATCGGCTTTTCCTACAGCGAAGCGTTTATTTCCAGCTTTCTTCCGGGCCTGGGCCCTTCCCGGGATCTGGGGAAGATTTCGGGCTACGCCTGGGGACTCGGTTACTTCGGCGGCCTGGCCTCCACAGCCATCGTCATCTTCGGGCTGGGAGCGGGCGTCTATACGCTGGAAAATTTTTCCAACCTCCGGCTGGTGGGGCCGGCCACGGGCCTGTTTTTTCTCATCGCCGCGATTCCGACGTTTCTCTGGGTGAGAGAACAGACATCGCCCAGGGCTTTGCCCGGGGGTGAAACTTACCTGAAGATCGGCTTGAAAAGATTGAAAAGAACTTTACGGGACATTCGGGACTACAAAGACCTGATCGTTCTGCTGTCCTCCTTCTTTTTCGCGTACGCGGGCCTTTCCATCGTGATCTCCTTTGCATTTATTTACGGGGACCAGGTGATCCGATGGTCCGGCAAGACACAGATCCTGATGTTTGTCATCACACAGTTCACAGCGGCCGGCGGCGCTCTTCTTTTCGGTATTCTTCAGGACACATGGGGGGCGAAGCGTACCTTCATCCTGACCCTCATCATCTGGGTGGCTGCCGTGAGCCTGATTTACGGGGTGGCTCCCGTGACCGCTTGGGTGAGCAGTCTGCTGGGAACGCCTCTCCGGGAAGAGCATATTTTTCTGATCATCGGATCGATTGCGGGGTTGGGCCTGGGATCGACGCAGTCCGCGTGCCGCGCCATGGTAGGGCTTTTCTCGCCGGACACCAAAGCCGGCGAGTTCTTCGGTCTGTGGAGCCTCACCAGCCGTCTGTCGGCCATTGCGGGGCTTATGGGATTGGGCCTGTTGCAGACGCTGTTCGGTCTTCACCAGGCGATTCTGGTCTGTTCCGCCTTTTTCCTGATTGCCGTCGTGATCGTCCTTTTCGTCAATGAAGAACGGGGCAAAACGGTCGCGCGCGAACACGCGGGTGAATAGACACCGCCCCGTTTCAACGCTTCAGGGCCCGATCGTCAGATTGACGAAACGCAAAGACGGCCGCAGCGCCGGTGTGCCTCCGCCTTCGGAGATGATTTGCAAAACGCGGGTGGAATCGGCAACAACGGCCCCGCCAAGATGGGTGACGGGCGTGCCGGAGAAAACGGCCGGCAGAAGCGGCGTGGAAGGCCCTATCACGGCCACGACGCGCGGAGAAGCCAGCGCCGCAAGAGTTTCCTCCAGAGTATGATTGAGAAGCGTCGTGGCCGTGATGATGGCCACGTCACAACCCGCAAGCGCCTGTTGTTTTTGATCCGGCGGCAGAAGATCCAGCCGTTCGGGATTTTTTTCAATGACGGTGAGGATGGCGCCGGTGGCGCGAATGCGTTCGACCAGCGGCGAAAAAAGACCGACCATGGCGACTTTTTCCCCGGGTTTCAGGCCGAAATACGTCGTTGCCTCGCGGTCCTCCGACGCATCGCAAGACGACGCAATCAAAGCGTTGGCGGCCGCCAGACCAACGGCGCGCTCGACAGCGTTTTTGCCCTCCGGAAGATAGGCAAGCAGGTCCGCCGCGGACGAACCGGCATGTTTTCCGGCAGCCGGCAGGACCGTGCAGCCTCCGGAGGCGGCGTCCGGGAGTACGGCGGCAAGGCCCGTCCCGCCATGATCCAGCCTCACACCCACGTAGCTCAGGCCGATGCGCAGCTCGGCGATCCGCCGGTTTTTCGCATCCGGTTCAAGCCGCTCATACAAACGATTCAGAAGGGTTCCGGGTTGGAGGCTCATTTCTTTATCTCATGATTTGATCGCATCGACAGCCACAACATCCTTGTAGGGCGTTTCTCCCTGGCAGCTGCGGCATTTGTCTCCGTCGCGCGTCGGATAGGCCTCGCCGCAGACCGGACACACAGCCACCGGCCCCATTTTCCTGCGGCGGACCTTTTCCGGTTCAACCTGCACCTGCTGGATGCTCAGCAATTGATGCCCCGCCTCTTTGATTTGCGCCAGAAGGACATCCGGATTCTGCTCGCTCTTCTTCTTTTTCTTTAAATACCAGTCGTGGATTTCCGGCCAGGCTTTCAATTTTTCCATATCGAGATAAACCCGCACGCCCTTCCCGCTGTATTTTTCATACAGCGTTACGGCAAATTTGCCGAAGGGAACCACGGAAAGCCAGCCGTTGCCGATCGTGCAGGGGGTCAGAATCTGGACGGCGTCGGGAAGACAGACCGGCGTTTCGCAGACCGCGTCGAAAAAATCACCCGCCGGCAGATGCTTCATCGCAAGATCCACGATAAAACCGCCGATGATCAGGCCGGGGGCCAGATTGCCGTGAAATGATTTGACCAGATGCAGATACTCTTCGTAGGAATAGGTACAGATGTTCATGATTATTTTTGCTCCTTGAACCCGCAGGAAACCGTCATGACGGTTTCCTGTGTAATGATCAGTAAACCAGCGACAGGCGCGGTTCGCGCGCTCCCCTGGCGGATATCCCCTCGCCCGGCTCCCGCGTAATGGTGCGCTGCATCCAGCCGCGGTCGATCTTTCCGTCCACAACCGGCAGAATCTCATCGGCCAGAAACAGGGCTTCATGGATGTCGTGCGTCACGTAAATAACGGGACAGGACAGCCTCCCCTTCAGGATTTTCAGCTCTTCCCGCAAGCCGCGGCGCGTAACCACATCCAGCGCGGAAAACGGCTCATCGAGCAGGAGCAGGCGCGGATGCCGGGCCAGCGCCTGGCAGATCGCGCAGCGCTGACGCTCGCCGCCGGAAACCATGTGCGGCTTGCGTTTTTTCAAATGGCTGATTTTGAAAAGCTCGAAGAGGTCATGGACCTCCTTTTTGCTTTCCGCGGCAAACGCCGCGTTGTCGAACAGGTTGAGATGCGGAAAAAGGCTGTAGTCCTGAAAAACATACCCCAGCCGTCGTTTCTGAGGCTTCAGATGAATATTCCTTGCGGAATCGAACCAGACCTCATCGCCGAATACCACACGTCCGGCATCCGGCATCGTCAACCCCGCCAGCATCCGGATGACCGTGGTCTTGCCGCCGCCGGACGGGCCGATCATCACCAGCATTTTCCCCGCCCGGCAGGCGAAAGAAATCTCCAGATCGAAATATTTCAGTCTCTTGCGGAATGAGGCGGAAAGGGTCATGCGCCGGCCCTCGCGTTGAGTCTGTTGATCAGCAATAAAAAGGCGTAGCTGATCGGAATGAAGCTGAGCGCGATCAGTCCGGCGGCCTCGTAGTTCATCATTTCGACGGCTTCATAAATGGCGATGGACGCCACTTTGGTTTCTCCGGGAATGCTGCCGCCGACCATCAACAGCACGCCGAAGGCGCCGATCGAGTGCAGAAAAACCAGCACCGCGGCCGCGGCAATGCCGGCAACCGAATTGGGAATAATCACGCGCAAAAAGGCGGCGCGCTTCGACAGGCCGAGGATGTAAGCATTTTCCAGCAGGCGGCGGTCGATCTTCTGGAAGGCCGCCTTCATCGGCTGGACGGCAAACGGAACGGAATAAACGACGGACGCAATAGTGATGCCGAGGAAAGTGAACAAAAGGGAGCCTCCGGTCGCGGCTTCCCAGACCCGTCCGGCCCAGCCCCGGGGTCCCATGACGATAATCAGATAAAATCCGATCACGGTCGGCGGCAGAGCCATCGGAAGATAAATCAGCGCCTCCACAAGCGATTTTCCGGGGAAGCGGGCGTAGGCCAGCAGATAGGCCACCGGCGCGGCCAGTACCATCAGAACAAGCGTCGTCACCAGGGCCAGTTTCAGCGTCACATAAAGCGCAAGATAATCCATATTTACCGGTAACCGTATTTCTTCTTCGTTTTGGCGGCGTCGGCGCCGAGCAGATAGGCCATCAACAGTTCGGCGCATTTTTGATTTTTGGATTTTTTCAAGATACACCCGGCCTGCACAATGTCCGGCGCTTCCGGAATGCTGAAGAAGCAGCCGTTTTTTCCCTGCGGGCTTGCCGCGGCGGAAAGCGCGCAAAACCCGGCATCCACCGCCTGTGTGCTGGCGTACTGGAAGGCCTGCGCGATATCCTGGCCGTTGACCAGTTTGTCCTGCAGCGCATCCCACAGTCCGGTTTTTTGGAGGGCCGCCTTTGCCGCCGCGCCGTAAGGAGCGGTGACGGGATTGGCAATCGAGATCTTTTTAATCCTGTTGTTCTTCAGCGCTTCCTGCCAGGTTGGCGCTTTACAGAAATTGGGGTCGGCCGACCACAGAATGGCCTGTCCGCGCGCATAAATAAACGTCCCGTCC
>JAAZOZ010000330.1 GCA_012797505.1 Smithella sp.
CGTTTTGCGGCGCGGAGCTCCTATCCCAGACCATGCACAACCTGCTGCCGGTTCGCGGGGCAAAAGTGAGAAATGCGCTGCTCTGGGCCCAATATCTTGACGACGCACTGGAATATACCGCCGGTTGCGAGGTGTATTTCGGCCAGCACAGCTGGCCGATCTGGGGCAGCAATCGAATCAAAGAATTCATCACGCTGCACCGCGATGTTTACCGCTACACCCATGATCAAACCGTGCGCCTCATCAACGCCGGTTACACGCCCCGGGAAATTGCCGACGCCGTCCAATTGCCGAAGTCTCTGGAATCCCACTGGGGGGCGCGCGGCTACTACGGCGATCTGCGGCACAACGTCAAGGCCGTGTACCAGTTTTACATGGGATTCTACGACGGCAATCCCGCCAACCTGAATCCCCTGCCGCCGCAGGAATCCGCCAAACGCTACCTGGAGCTGATCGGAGGAGCGGACAAGGCTGCCGATGCGGCCGAGGCCGCTTTCAGGAAGGGTGAATACCGCTGGGCAGCCGAACTGTTGAACATGGTCGTTTTCGGCAAACCCGATCACACCAAAGCCAGAAAACTGCTTTCCCGCACCTATGATCAGATGGCCTATATGTCCGAATCGGCCATCTGGCGAAACAGCTATCTCACCGCGGCGCAGGAATTGCGCGACGGGCCGCCCCGAAAAAGCATCGACCGGTCCGGGGCCCTTGATATGATGGAAAACATTCCGGCCGAACGGTTTCTCGAGGTGATGGCCTGCAGCCTGAACGGACCGGCGGCGGAAGGAAAAAACTATAAATTCAACCTGGTGTTTGGCGATACGGGGGAGACTTTTGTTCTCTGGATCGAGCATGCCGTTTTGCACCACCGGAAGGGAAAGGCGCAGGATGCACAGGCAACGCTGACGCTGACCCGGCCGATCTGGATCAAAATGATGGCGGGCACCGCGGGAATCAAGGATACCCTGCTGTCCGATGATCTGAAAATCAGCGGCAGTCGAATCGATCTGATACGTTTCTTCGCCCTGCTGGAGAAGCCCCTGGGCGTCTTTCCGATCGTGACGCCGCGGTAAACCATTATAACGCGAGCATCCTGAAGGAGAACGAAGGAGGAGGAAGCATGGAGCACCGGATTCGAACGTGCGATCAGGAAGACATAGAAGTTCTGGTGGAGATCATCCGCGAGGCTTTTCAGGAGGTAGCCGACCGGTTCGGGCTTACCGAGCAAAACAGCCCGACGCATCCCTCCAACTGCCGGACCGAATGGCTGATGCGGGAAATGAACCGGGGCGTCGTCTTTTATGTTCTGGAAGCGCAGGGCCGGCCGGTGGGATGCGTCGCCCTGGAAAAAATAAACGACGAGGTCTGTTACCTGGAGCGCCTGGCGGTTTTGCCGCGCGAGCAAAAAAAGGGATTCGGGGAAGCGCTGGTAAAGCACGCGCTGTCCCAGGCTCGTCTTTTGAAGGCGTTCCGCGTCCAAATCGGCGTCATCGCGGACGATTCGGCATTGCAAAACTGGTATGAAAAGCTGGGGTTTGAGGAGGTGGAAAGAAAAAATTTCCCGCACCTGATGTTTGAGGTTGCCTTCATGGCTTATTACTTTTTGTAGGCGCCCCCCTCGCAGGAGGGGGCTTGCCGCCCGTACCGGGCGGCCGCAATGGTTTTCTGATCCCCATGGCTTTTACGGGAATGAATGGCATCCGTGCGCGGCCGGGCGATGGCCGCACACGGAGTGGAAGCCGCTACTTTTTGGCAAGCGCTTCACGGTCGCCACCGCTCATGCCGGCGATGTACTTCACCAGCTTTTTGCGGGATTCAATATCATACTGCGTCGTAATGGCGATCTGCTCCATGATCGGTGATCCTCCGCCGTGATACGCGCCGATATTGCGGACGCCGCCGGTCGCGGAGCAGAGCTTGTCGCCCAGATAGCGCCAGAACTGGGCCTGATCCTCGGCGGATATTTTGGGGCTCCGCTTGGTGTATTTCAAAAGCGCTTCGCCGGTTTCCGGATTGAGAAAGTCCTTTTCATGCGGGAAGGTGGCCGTGACTCCCCCGGATATGTCGCAGAGAATTTCCGATTCACGCCAGACCGCCTCGCCGGAAAGGCAGCGGCCCACGTTGCAGTAAATCGAATGGGGAATATACGAACCGGGCCCATAGGGAACAAATCCCTTCCCGGGCATGAAGACCTTCGGGCCGCCCAGGTCGGACGCCGTGTATCCCGCCGCATAACCCAGTTCCGTCACCAGAATGATTTCCGCCAGCTTTTCCCGAACATGGGATTCCTTCTGGATGTTGTTGCACTCCGCGGCCAGCGCCGCCATGCCGAGAATGACGTCGCCGATGGCCGGTTTGCATCCCGAGTAGGAATGGCGGTGGAACAGCGCGAAGAGCAGCGCGTTGATGCCGCCGTGCTGCCATTCGCCGGCCAGAAAGACGCGCTCCCAGGGAACAAAGCAGTTCTCAAAAATCATGTACGAATCCGTTGAGCCTTCCATAAAACCGCGCTGGTAATGCTCCCGCTCGCGCAGGGAGTGGATCGTCAGCACCTGTTTCAATCCGTCCCAGTCGCCGGGGATTGCAAACGCCACCGCATAGTTTTTATCCTGCTCCCGGAGCGCCCGGGTGGGCACAACCAGCACCTCATCCGCAACGGAGGCTTCGGAGATATGCAGCTTGCAGCCTTCGACAACGATGCCGTCTTTCAGCCGCTCTTTGATATAGACGTAGGAACCGGGATTGGGCTGATCCGCCGGACGCAGCAGGCGATCCCCTTTGACGTCCGTCTGGGCACAGCAGCCAACGAGATCTTCCTGCTGAAAACGGAGCAGCCATTTCTTGAAGTTTTCATGATAGCGGGTTTCACCCGGCTTCACCTTGTCCGCTTCAAAAGATACGTTATAGACGGCGTTGGCGGCGTCGATGCCCATGCAGCGCTGGATGCAGCCGCCGACCTTCTGGCAGAGCATGCGGGTCATGTCCTGCTTGCGATGCAGGTCTTCGGTGTTCTGATGGATATGGGTGAACCGGTTGATGCGCTCTCCCGTCAGGTGGGAAACCGCCGTCATGAGATCCCGATTTTCCGGCCGTTCCGCCTCGTCGTACGTGGTGCCGATGGTGTTGAGACAGCGCATCTGCAGCTCATCGGTGCGGTCGATCAACTGGCCGTCATAATAAAGGTTGCGCTTCATTTTGGAGAGCCCGGTGATGTAATCCTGTTTGCTTCTCATGTTTTGATCTCCTTATTTTTGAAATTTTTTCATGTTGACACTACCCCTATGAACCCGATATAGGGATGCCCACAAAATGATCTTGATGTGTCGCTTTTGAAAAGCATAGCATAAAAATCATGGATATCATTCTTTATTTTATAGATGTTTTTATTCACCTCGACCAATATCTCCCGATGATCATCCAGAGTTTTGGCGTGTGGATCTATGTTCTTGTATTTGTTGTTATATTCTGCGAAACCGGTCTTGTGGTAACGCCGGTTCTTCCCGGCGACTCTCTGCTTTTTGCCCTGGGAACGCTGGCCGCCCTGGGCGCGCTGCACATCGAAGCGCTTTTGATTCTGCTTTGCATCGCCGCCGTCGCCGGAGACACGGTCAACTATGCCATCGGCCATTACATCGGTCCGAAGGTTTTTCATTACGAAGAAAGCCGGTTCTTTAAAAAGAAATACCTGATCAAAACGCACGAATTTTACGAAAGGCACGGTGGAAAGACGATTATCATCGCCCGGTTTATGCCGTTTATCCGCACCTTTGCCCCGTTCGTCGCGGGGATCGGAGCGATGAGCTATGCCCGCTTCATTGTATACAATATTGTCGGCGGTGTATCCTGGGTGGCCATCTTCCTCCTGGGGGGGTACTTTTTCGGCAATATCCCGGCCGTCAAAACGAATTTTACCATTGTCATTGTCGCGATTATCATCATTTCCGTGATGCCGGGGTTCATTGCGTACTTCCGGCAAAAATATCTTGCCCGGAAAGCAGGGAGTGAATCATGATCGGCTGTTGTCCAAATACCCTTTTCGCTTGCCTGAGATCGTTTTGTATAAATCTGATGATATTAAAATTTGCCGTCATTGTGGCCGCCGTCCTTTTGCTTTTGCCGGCGCACGCCGATGCTAAAAATATTGTCAAGGCAGGCAGCGACATTCTTGTGGAAGAAGGACAGACCGTGGACAATGTCGCCGTCATCGGCGGACAGATCACGGTCAGCGGGCTTGTGGAAAACAATGTTCTGGCGATCGCCGGCTCGGTGGTTTTGACCAGCAAGGCCGTTGTCCGGGGCAAAGTGATTGTCCTGGGCGGCATTGTGGCCAGAGGCAGCGGTTCCACTGTTTTCGGCGACATCACGGAAGTCAACGCTGCCACCCTGTCGGAAGCTTTTCAGTCGGCCATGCGCGGGGAGCTGGAAGGCTGGTCGCTGATTTTAAATGTAATCTCCATTTGTTTTTTCGCCATCATCCTGATGATTGCGCTGATTATGACGCTGCTCGTTCCCCGCCGCCTGACCATGGTGACCGATGCCATCGGAGCAAACCGGCTCAAAGCATTCTTTTTGGGCATTTTGGCGACGCTGATGATCGCGCCCCTGTTTATGCTGCTGGCGATCTCCATTATCGGCATTTTTTTGATTCCGCTGGCTTTCACGGCGCTTCTGCTGGCCGTCATTGTCGGTTTCATCGCGTCCGGCGCGATTCTGGGCAATTGGATCATTTCCAGAAGCTTTCGCGGACACAGGAAATCTCTGGTGAAGGAAACGCTGGTAGGCTTGTGTCTGTTGTGGCTGCTGGGCTGGATACCCCTCTATATCGGAATGATCATCAAGGTTTTCGCCATCACCATCGGGCTGGGCGGCGTCCTGTTGAGCCTCAGCCGAAAAACCGTCAGGCCGATAGAAAATCGAGCGCCGTCCGATTGAACCGGTCCGGGTCCTGAAGATGCAGGGCGTGTCCGCATTCTTCAAACGCAACCACGCGGGCATCGGGCATCTGTTGTTGCATGTAGTCGTAGTTTTCGGGCGGATAATAATTGCTTTCCGTCCCGTACGCCAGCAGACAGGGGACGGTGATGTCTTTTAAAACGGCTCGGTAATCCTGCGTCGCCATCGCGATCCAGAAAGCGGCAATGACACAGGCGTTGTTCTTCCGGGCCTGCTCGTAAAGCCACGGCAAATCGCTTTTCCCCTTGAAGTCCCCCTCCGCGTTGAATTCCATTTTTTCATTGTAGAGCGATTTATTCAAAATCCGCCGGGCGACGACCCGGCTGTAAGCCTCCCAGTCTTTGAGCATGACCGACAAAAGGAAAAGATTGTCTTCATGTCCGAAATCCCCCGGCTTGCGGCTGAAGACGCCGGGCAGGCCGCAGGACCAGTCGTCCGCCTTCATCAGCCTGGGCGTCATGTCGATGATCACGATTTTATCAATCGACGCGCAGGAATAGTTCCTGATGTATTCGAAAATGACCTGAGCGCCCATCGACCAGCCGACAAGCGACGCTTTGGAAATATGAAGCTCGGCGAGAAGCTGCTTCAAATCCTCGGCCAGGCGCGAAAGGGTCCAGTGGTCGCTTCCGGCTTCCGATTGGCCGTGGCCGCGCAAATCGAGCGCGATCACCGAAAAATGCCTGTTCAGCTCGGGAATCTGTTTCCGGAAAAAAAGAGAGCTGGCCGTCAATCCATGAATCAGCACAACCGGCTTTCCGCTGCCGCTTTTTTCATAATAAAGGCGAACCCCGTCATCCGCTGTAAAAAAAGCCATGGTGGCCTCCTGTATGTCTTGATGGCCTGTTTTCCAAAGATACCCTTTTCGCTTGCCTGTGAGCGTTTTGTATAAATCTAAGGCTTGCGAAAGGCTTTGACAAAACTCGCCTTCGGCTCAAACAGTTGTCAAAGGCTGATCTTTCGCTTCGCCAAG
>JAAZOZ010000331.1 GCA_012797505.1 Smithella sp.
TATCTGGATGACGATTTCGCCGCAAAATCGAAGTACGGCGCGATCATCGCGCCGCCCACTTTTGCCGTGGTCTTCGGCGCCTATCTGATCGAGCCGGTGTTCAACGACAAAGATCTGAACCTGAACATGGCGATGCTGGTCCACGGCGAGCAGGAACTGGAGTTTTTGGAAGTGGTGAAGGCGGGAGACGCCGTCACCACCGGCGCAAAAATCATCAGCATCCAGAACAAGGAGAAACTGGACGTCATCGCCATTGAAGTGCAGTCCAGAAATCAGCACGGCCGGGACGTCTGCCGTGGAATTTATACCTTTGTGGTCAGAAAGTAGGAGGCGCGCCATGGCCGTTGAAAAAGGACAGACCTTTAGCGGAAGAGAGAAAGTCGATAAATACAGGCCCATTTACTATGCCGGCGCATCCGGTGATTTTAACCCGATTCACATCGATCCCGAGTTTGGGAAAATGGTCGGGCTGGGAGGGGCGATTCTTCAGGGATTATGCACCCTTGCCTTTGCCTCGAAAACCGTCACCGACTGGGTGGGCGATCCCGGCAAAATGAAAAAACTGAAATGCCGGTTTTCCGCTCCGGTGCTGATGGAAGATACGATTTCGATTCAGGGGACCGTGACGGATGTGCAGTCTGGGCGCGCCAGGATTGATCTGAAGGTGGTCAACCAGCACGGGGTGGAAGTGCTTCAGAAGGTCGAAGCCGAGGTTGAAGCATAAAATTCGTTCCTTTGCGGAATAAATGTTTCCGAATGCTTGACAATTACCCGCAATTGCCATATGAACTTCGGCGAAGAATCTTACCGCACGATTTTCAGGAGAACTCGGAACGAATACTCGTTCATAAATAAAAGAAAACAAGGAGGTTGGTATGGCAAGTTTGTGGATTGACGAAAGGGACATCAAGTTTCAGCTGCATGAAGTTTTCAACATCGGGGAAACGCTCCTGGGCAAAGGCCGTTATGCCGATCATGATGTGGAGATGTGCAACATGGTGCTGGACCAGGCGCAGAAATTCGCCGAAGTTGAGATCGCGCCCACCTATCCGGACGAGGTTCATCGCAAGCCCGTCGAAGCGGTCTTCAAGGACGGCAAGGTTTTCGCGCCGGAAGCCTATCACCGCCTCTACAAGCTTTATTGTGAAGGCGGCTGGATGACGACGGCGGATTCGCCCGAAGTCGGCGGCCAGGCTTTTCCGTTTATCATCGGGGCGGCCTGCGCCAATATGTTTTTGGCCGCCAACCAGGCTTTTCTCATGTACCCCGGTCTGACCCACGGCGCGGCGCGCCTGGTGGAAGACCACTTCCAGCATCCCCTGCGGGATATCATCATCGAAAAGATGTTCTCCGGTGTCTGGGCCGGCACGATGTGTCTGACCGAGCCGGGCGCCGGCTCCGACGTGGGCATCCTGAAAACCTCGGCCAAAAAGAACGCCGACGGCACTTACTCCATCACCGGGACCAAGTGCTTCATTTCCGCCGGCGACCATGATCTGACCGAAAACATCATCCATCCGGTTCTCGCCCGCATCGAAGGCGATCCTCCCGGCACCAAGGGCATTTCCATTTTCATCGTTCCCAAGATCCGCATCAACGAGAAGGGCGAGCTGGGCGAACCCAACGACGTGCAGTGCGGAAACATCGAAAGCAAAATGGGCATCCACGGCAATGCCACCTGTACGCTGAACTTCGGCACCGACGGCAAGTGCATCGGCTACCTCATGGGCGAGGAGCGCGACGGCATGAAGATCATGTTCCAGATGATGAACGAAGAGCGCCAGGGCGTGGGCATGATGGGCGTATCGCTTGCGATGGCCTCTTACCTGCATGCGCTGGACTATGCCAAGCAGCGGATTCAGGGCTCGAATATCATTGAAATGGCCATGAAGGTTCCGAATCCGAAAGCGGTTCCGATCATTCAGCATCCGGACGTTCGCCGCATGCTCCTCAAGCAGAAGAGCATCACGGAAGGGATTCGCGCGCTGGCTTTCCTGTGCTACTACTCCATGGACAGGGAATTCAACGCCGGCCTGGAACAAAACGAGCAGGACAAAGAATACTGGCACGGCATGATCGAAATGCTGACCCCGATGGTCAAGTCCTACTGCACCGAGCGGGGCATGGAAGTATGCTCGGATGCCGTGCAGACCTACGGCGGCTACGGCTACTGCCGGGAGTACCCGGTCGAACAGATGATGCGCGATCAGAAGATCAACCTGATTTATGAAGGCACCAACGGCATTCAGGCCATGGACCTGCTGGGCCGCAAGCTCGGCATGAAGAAGGGCCTGTATTTCATGAATCTTCTGGGACTGACCCAGGCCGCCGTCGCCGAAGCCAAAGGCAATGACAAACTCAAGGCCGAGGCCGAAATCGTCGAAGGCGCGCTCAATGCCTGCGCCGGAACCGCCATGGCCTTTGCCAAGATGATGAAGACGACGCCTTTTGTTCCGCTCATCGGCGCGGCCGACTTCCTCAACTGCCTGTCCGACGCCCTGGTGGGCTGGCTGCACATCTGGATGGCCAACGCCGCCTTCAAAGGCCTGGCCAATGCCGCCAGCGACAAGGACAAGGCGTTTTATTCCGGCAAGATCGAGGGCGCAAAATTTTTCATCAACCGCATCACCGGTTTGGTCCCGGCCAAGCTGGAAAACCTGCAGAAGGACGAGCAGAGCGCGATGAACATCAGCGAAGAAGCCTTTGCCGTTTAACCGCATTGTAAGAAGACCCAATCCGAGGAGGAACCGGAACCGTAACGGTTCCTCCTTTTTTTGTCGAGCGTCGTTTGGCGGACAGCCAATGAAAAATCATTTCAATTCATAACAAA
>JAAZOZ010000040.1 GCA_012797505.1 Smithella sp.
GACCTGGATAAAGAAGCGATTTATAACCGCTGCGGCATGATCGGCGAGAGAACACGAAGGGAGATCGGCATTCAGACCATCCGGGCCGGGGACATCGTGGGCGAACACACGGTGATCTTCGGGGGAATTGGAGAGAGGCTGGAAATCATCCACCGCGCGCAGAGCCGGGACAATTTTGCCAAGGGCGCGATCCGTGCGGCGCAATGGATTGTCAAACAAAAAAACGGCCTGTATGACATGCAGGATGTTCTGGGGCTGCGGGATTCCCGCTAGGCGGGCGTTATGCTGAAGGGAACCCTGGCCTATATCGGCATCGGCGCCAATCTCGATGACCCTCCGGCGCAGTGCCGTCAGGCCGTCGAAAGACTTTCCGGCGTTTCGGGGATTACGCTGGAAAGGGTCTCATCCTTTTACAGGACAGAGCCGGTGATTCCGGAATCGGCCGGCCGGAAACAACGGGGGGAGCTGGAGAAGCAGAACTGGTTTGTCAACGCGGCGGCGGAAATCCGGACCGTCCTTTCGCCCCGGGACCTTTTGAAGGAACTCCAGCATATTGAAAATTCCATGGGGCGGATCCGGACGATTGCGGGAGGGCCCAGAATCATAGACCTGGACCTGTTGCTGTACGGCCAGGAGATTTATGAGGAAGAGGGGCTGACGGTGCCGCATCCGGAAATGCACCGGAGGCTTTTTGTGCTGGAACCCCTGTGCGAGATTGCTTCCTATTTGATTCATCCGGTGTTCGGTGTTTCGATGCGGGGCCTGAAAGACCGGCTGGACGACAACAAAACCGTTGAACGCATTTGAAGGAAAAGAAGGTTGACATGAATATCATCAAAGTGCTGGCTATCCTGGTATTGATTTACGTGGGTTACAGGATTGTAACCATGTTCCGAAGGATGAAATCGCAGGAGGTCAAAGCCTACCGCGTGGACGACGCGCCGAAAGGAGAGGACCTGGTGCAGGATCCGTTTTGCAAAACCTACGTTCCCAAAAGCCAGGCGTACGTGAAGGAAATCGACGGCAAGCCGCACTACTTTTGCGGCAAAGAATGCTTTGAGAAGTACCTCACAGAGAAAAAATAACGCATAGAAACTTCAGGGGGGATTATGAAATTTTTTATCGATACGGCGAACATTACGGAAATTCGGGAAGGACTGTCGCTGGGAATGGTGGACGGCGTGACAACGAATCCGTCTCTGATTGCCAAGGAAAAAAGGGGCTTTGATGCCGTGGTGAAGGAAATCCTGGAAATCGTGGAGGGGCCGGTCAGCCTGGAGGTGGTGAGTCCGGAAGCGAAAGGGATGGTTGCCGAAGGCAAAAAACTGGCCCGGCTGGGCGATCAGGTGGTCATCAAGGTGCCGATGACGACCGAAGGCCTCAAAGCGACCAAGCTCTTTGCCGCGGACGGCATCGACGTCAATCAGACCCTGGTTTTTTCCCCGCTGCAAGCCCTGATGGCGGCCAAAGCCGGCGCGGCCTATGTCAGCCCGTTTGTCGGACGTCTGGACGATATCGCGCATGACGGCATGGAACTGGCGCAGCAGATCCTGGACATCTACGACAACTATGAGTATGACACCGAGGTCATCGTCGCCAGCATTCGTCATCCGAAACATGTTTTGGATGCCGCCCTGATGGGCGCGGACATTGCCACGATTCCTTTTAAAGTCATCGCGCAGCTTGCCCAGCATCCCCTGACGGACAAGGGGATTGCGCTGTTTCTGGAAGACTGGAAAAAAGTGCCGGAAAAATAGTCGGATCGCTGCGGGAAATGAGACGGTGAATCGGCCCGAATGGGTAAAACAGGCGAAAGGGAGTATGAACAAAAGACGAGAAATATGGAATCTTCCCAACAGCATTACGCTGGCCCGCATCAGCGTTGTGCCGTTTTTGTTCTTTCTCCTGGCGTCCCCCGGCCCCTTCTGGTCGCTTACACTGGCCGCCCTGTTTGTTCTGGCCGCGCTGACGGATTTTCTGGACGGGTATATCGCCCGCAAATATAATCTGATCACCACAATGGGCAAGTTTCTGGATCCGCTGGCCGACAAGCTGATTGTCAACACGGCCATGATTCTTATGATTCCGATCGGGCGAATTGACGCCTGGATTGTCGTCGTCATCATCATCCGGGACCTGATCGTGGACGGCATCCGCAGCATCTCGTCTTCCGAGGGAATTTATATCCAGGCCAGCGTCCTGGGAAAGCAAAAAACCGTCGCCCAGATCATTGCGGTGACCGCGCTGATGATCCATTACCCCTTTTTAGGGCTGGATGCGCATCTGGTCGGCACGGCCATTCTTTACGCGGCTTTGCTGCTGACGGTTTATTCGGGGCTGGATTATCTGTTTCAATTCTATCGGGGAACCTACATGCGGCCGGAGAACCATTGATATTATTGGATTCCGGTTTCGGCGTCATGGTCCGGCAGAAAGCAGGGCGGCGTTTGAAGAGGCGCAGGGAAACGTTCATTTTTCTATTGACAAGCTGAAACGATTTGTTATATTCACCCGCGTTCTTAAGTGAGCGGGCGTAACTCAGTGGTAGAGTGCTACCTTGCCAAGGTAGACGTCGACGGTTCAAATCCGTTCGCCCGCTCCATTTTTTTTGGCGGCATAGCCAAGTGGCTAAGGCAGCGGTCTGCAAAACCGTTATTCATGAGTTCGAATCTCATTGCCGCCTCCATGAAAATCAATAGCTGCGGGATTGATCCCCGCAGCTATTTTCGTTTTCTCCGGGATTATGACACAGTCTATTTTTCATCATTCCCGCAAAGATACTATGTTGCAATTCATTTTCAAGTCGTTTCGCTCTTCTCTGGAAAGAGTGAGTCCCATGTAGTGCGTAGCTTTAGCTGCGCTTTAACGGGTCTGAAGACCCGTGCTATATTCATTTAGAATGAAAAAGGGGATGTTATTGCATGCTCTCCCGGGTGATCTTCCGGTTTCCATTCAGTTTGCTCAATTCCAGATTTTGACGGCTTCGTAAAAAGTCAATTTCGCACTCTTTTCGTCATACCGGCAAAGGCCGGTATCCAGTAATTACAATGAGTTATGGACCCCGGCTTTCGCCGGGGTGACGGTGTGGGTTGCTTTTTACGAGGTCGTCAAAGTTTCCGCATTTTTTTGTCCACGGCAACCACGTATCCGGAAGAGATGGAGACGATGGAATCGGGGATTTTTTCAGCAGCGTGGAACCGGCTCGTTGGAAAAGTGGCGGAAATAAAAAGCATCAGAAGGGACAGGGCAAGAAGGGGGGCGCATTCAATCTGGAGAACATATGTTTGTAGAGAGCTTTGAAAAATGTCATTTCGAGGAGCGTGAGCGACGAGAAATCTAAAGATCCCTCATTGCATTCGGGACATGGATTTCTCCCTTCGGTCGAAATGACAAA
>JAAZOZ010000332.1 GCA_012797505.1 Smithella sp.
GAAGACGGAGGCAACCGGAAATTTATCTGCGTGCAGTTGCCGGAAAAATGCGATGAAAACACGGAAGCTTACAAAGCCGGTTATTCAACCATTGCCGAAATCGGCAAGGAGCGCATCCGCCGCGTCATTAGGAAAATTTCGGATGATCAGTCAGGCAAGCTCGATCTTGACGGCCGTGCGGCCAGTCAGGATTTGGGTTTCAAGGTTTTCAAGCTCCGGGAATCCAATTTCAAAATCTGGCGGACGGCTATCGAAACGGAAGAAGACCTGGTCGCCCAGATGCAACAACATCTGGAGCCGCTCGATGAACACGCGAAAATCGAAGACATCCTTTATGAACTGCTGCTCAAGGCGGGTGTGCCGCTTACGGCGGACATACGGGCGGAAGAAGGTTTTTTGCTGGCCAATAATGGTGAAATCGCGCTCGCGCTGGAGCGCGCCGATGAAGACGTCATCAAAAAAATTCTTGCCATGAAGCCCCAAAAGGTCTTTACGCTCGACCGGCTGTTTAAGCAAAACGACAAACTCAAAACCAACACCGCTTTGCAGATGAAAGACGCAGGGATTGAATTCAAGGTAATCTGAGAAAGCGATCAGAGGATCGGTTTGCCAACGCCGGCAAACCGATGAACAAGTACAGATATTCATTAAAAAAGGCTAAGGAACCGGAATGATTTATTACTTTACAGACGAAGAAATAAATCGGCTTATTGCGGAAAACAAAAATTATGACGGCCCTATAGAGAATTTTCTTCGTTTCAAGGAGTCGGAGGGGCACAAGAAAGCATCTCTTGAGCTTCCGCGATATGACGGAAGCATGTTTATCGTTAAATTACGGCAGAACAAGAATGCGGTCACTGATTTTTCAGCTATTCTTGCCTACCAGGAAAAAGGCGCGAATCAGGATTTCAAGCTGCGCCGCTATAACGGCAAGCATGAACATACCAATAAACTGGAAAAACAAAAGTTTTTTGATTTTCACGTTCATTATGCCACGCAACGCTATCAGGACGCGGGGCGCGCCGAAGAAAGCTATGCCGTGCCGTCAGACCGGTATTCGGATATCAGAGGCGCGCTTACCTGTTTGATTCTAGACTGCAATATCCGGATTGAAAAAGATGCGCAAACCAGTATATTTGAGAATTTATAAATGGAGCAATTTATGAACATAAATATATCGGATATTGAAAGCGCGCTAAAAGACAAGATTTCCAGAGAAATCTCCCTTAAGGAAGAAGGTGTAAATCGCTTCCGGATATTCAATCCTTATGAGTTTGATGATGGTGATCATTTTTCCATTTTTCTCAAAAAAGAAAACGGGCATTGGAAATTTACCGATGAAGCCCATACGATCATGCACTTAAGCTATGACATGGATGTGTCCGCTTTAAAAAAAGAAGGAACTCGTCAGAAGATTCTTACCAACATCATTTCCAACTTCGGTCTGGATGAATACGACGGCTCGCTGTCAATCAGGATTGAAAGCGATGATTTCGGCAGCGCTTTTTATAATTATATTCATGCGTTAATCAAAGTTACGGATTTGTCGTATTTAAGCAAGGAAATTGTCCGCTCGACGTTCTATGAAGACTTTCGCGCCTTGATCCGTGAAACCGTGCCGGAAGAAAGGTTGACCTTTGACTTCACGCACCCGGATTACGACAAGGAAGGTAAATATGTAGTGGACTGCCGGATCAACGGTATGCCCAAACCCATATTTTTGTTTGCCGTCCCCAACGACAGCAAATGCAAAGATGCCATGATAACGATGTATTGTTTCAATAATTGGGGCGTAAAATATCATTCCGTGGCTATTTTTGAAGATCAGGAACAGATCAATCGCCGCGTTTTGGCGCAGTTCAGCGACATCGGCGAAAAGCAGTTTTCCACCTTGCTTTCCAATAAAGAACGCATCAAGGAATATTTATCCGAACGGATTGCATAAACAGAGGATGTAATTGAAACTCCATTTTGAACCTCATCAGTCTTTCCAATTGGACGCCATTAACGCCGTGGCCGGTATTTTCGAAGGCCAGCCGCCGGATCGCGGAGATTTTGAGTATTTATCCGGCGATGCGCTTTTTCAGGGTATGGGGATCGGCAACCGGCTGACGCTCGGCGATGAGCAGATTTTGGAAAACGTTCGAAACGTGCAAAAGGTAAACGGCCTGCCGGTATCGGATGCTCTCGACGGCATGAATTTTTCCGTGGAAATGGAAACCGGCACGGGCAAAACCTATGTCTATCTGCGGACGATCTACGAGCTGCACTATAAATACGGCTTTAAAAAATTCGTCATCGTTGTCCCGTCCATCGCCATCCGCGAAGGTGTGCTGAAGAATCTGGAGATTACTTTCGATCATTTCCAGAATCTCTACGACCGGATTCCGGTGAATTATCTGGTTTATGATTCCAAAAGGGTTTCCGCCCTGCGCAATTTTTCCGACAACAATAACATCCAGATTCTGGTCATCAACATCGACTCCTTTGCCAAAGACGAAAACATCATCAACAAGCCCAACGACCGGCTGACCGGCAAACGGCCCGTTGAATTTATTCAGTCCACCCGGCCCATTGTCATTGTGGATGAGCCGCAAAACATGGAAACGGATATCCGTAAAAACGCCATTGCCAATCTCAATCCGCTTTGCACGCTGCGTTATTCCGCTACGCATACCAACCGCTACAACATGGTTTACAGCCTGGACCCGGTGCGCGCTTACGATCTGGGGCTGGTCAAACAAATTGAAGTCGATTCCATCGTAACGGAAAATGATTTCAACGAAGCGTTTATCGCGCTGGAAAAAACGACAGCGACAAAAACGAAAACTTCCGCCAAGATTAAAATTGACGTGAACACGGCCTCCGGCGTCGTCCGGAAAACCGTAACGGCAAAAGTTGGCGATGATTTGTACGAATTGTCCGGCAGGCGCGATGTTTATAAAAGCGGCTGCATCATCAACGGCATTGACGTGGCCGACGGCTTTATCGAGCTGTCCAACGGGGAAACAATCTTTACAGGCGATGCGCGCGGCGGTTTGACGGACGAGGTCATGAAAGTTCAGATTCGCAAAACCGTTGAAGAGCATTTTCAGAAGGAAAGAAAGTATCAGGATAAAGGCATCAAGGTGCTCTCCCTGTTCTTTATCGACCGCGTCGCCAATTATCGCGCCTATGACGCAAGCGGCAATGCGCTCAAAGGAAAATTTGCTCTCTGGTTTGAAGAAATTTACAATGAACTTTCTTCGAAAAGTTCTTATCAGGGTCTTATTTCCCATGCCGCCTCCGACGTTCATAACGGTTATTTTTCACAGGACAAAAAAGGAAATTGGAACGATACCCGCGGAAATTCTCAGGCGGATGACGATACATTCAGGCTCATTATGAAGGACAAGGAAAGGCTTCTGGATATCCAA
>JAAZOZ010000333.1 GCA_012797505.1 Smithella sp.
GATCTGGGTGGGCAGGCTTCTCGGACACAAGGCGGTGGCTGCTGTTGCCGCCTGCCTGCCGATCATCATGCTGATGCCCGCGTTTCTGATCGGCCTGGGTATGGCCACCAATGTTCTCATCGCCCAGGCCTTCGGACGCAAAGATACGGCGATGCTCCGGAAGATCCTGTCCAACTCCTTTTTCTCATCCATTTTGTTCTGCCTGCTGATTTCCCTTTTAGGCATTTTGTTCCGGCATCAACTGCTGCAGTGGGTGCATACGCCCGCCGAGATTTACGACATGGCGCTTTCGTATCTGACGATTATGATGGCGATGCTGGTCTTTCATTTCTATGTCAGCTGGATGAATGGAATGCTGCGCGGCCTGGGCGACGCCACCACCGTGGTGAAAATCCTGACGCTGCTTGCGGGGTTCAATGTTGTTCTTGTCCCGCTGTTCATTCGCGGCATCGGCCCGTTGCCGCCGCTCGGCGTGGCCGGCGCCGCCTGGGGTTCGGGAGCGGCGGCTGCGTTGACCTGTTTGATCGGTTACGTTTACCTGCTGCGCTTCAACCCTTACATCAACATGCGTCAGTGGGACTACAGCCTTGACGGGAACATTATCCGAGAGGTTTTTGTCATCGGCGTGCCCGCGTCGCTGCAGATGATGGTGATTTCGCTGGCCGGCGTCTTCATCGTGTCCCTGGTCAACCGCTACGGGACGGCTGTGACCGCCGCTTTCGGCATCGGCATGCAGGTGGACATGCTGATGACGATCCCCTTTATTTCGATCGGAATCGCCGCAACCACCATTTCGGGACAGAATCTGGGCGCGGGAAACCTGGAGCGCGTTTTTGAAACGACGAAGATCTCCGTATGTTTCGGTCTGGTCGTCGGGCTTGTCTGCACGGTCGTTTTGCTGGCTTTTTCCGAGCAGATCGGCGGCATCTTCCTGAAGAAATCGGCTGAAAGTTCCCGCGTGCTGGGTTACGTCAGGGATTATTACCGGTGGATCGCGTTCATCTTCCCCTGCTTTGGCGTTGTTTTTGCCGTTCATGGCGTGCTGCGCAGCGCGGGGGACACGCTGGCGCTGCTGGCGCTTTCCTTCATTGCCATGTTTATGATCCGCATTCCGCTGGCCTATGGCCTGGCCGGTCCCGGCGGATTTCAGCAGGACGGCATCTGGATGGCCATGCTGGCAAGCAGCGCGCTGGCCGTCGGCCTGAACTGGCTGTACTACCGGAGGGGCCCCTGGAAGAAAAAACGTCTGCTGAACCCGTCCTCATCGCCATCGACAAAGAAAACATCATTTTCAGCATAAGCAGCGCAGTCTAAGATACGAAACGTTCAATTATTGACGACCTCGTAGAAAGTCGAAAAAACGGAAAATTCAGACGGCTTCGCAAAAAGCTCCGCAGGCAAGGCGCGCAAATCCCGGGGAATGCGGCGCGCTTCAGCGTGCGCCGCAATGACGAAGGATGAAGCGCAACGCAGTATCCGGGCTTTTGGCGAGGCCGTCAACATTGCTTTTGTGCCGTTATTGCGAAACGCCGGAAAATGGACGGTGCTGTGCGCCGGCCTGAATCGGCAAACACCGTTGCCACGGAAGATATTCAGGCTTATGTGAAGGACATGTTGCCCAATGGCGGATTCCCAGGAAATTGTTTTCCTGGCGGATCCGTGTGGGGAAATTCGACAAGAAGAAACCGCGTGCTACGCGCTTCCGGAGGTTTTAAAAAGGCGGGATCAGGCGTAAAGGCCGGCGGACAGGATGGAAAAGCGAGGCCCTACCGCTTTTTGCGGAAGATCAGCCTGATCGGGACTTTGTCGAAGCCGAACTCGGAGCGGATGGCGTTCATCAGGTAACGCTCGTAGGAAAAGTGAACGCCCCTGGCGTGTGAAACGAAAAGGACGAACGTGGGCGGCTTTACGCCGGTTTGCGTCGCGTAGGAGATGCTCATGGGTTTGTTTTGAAAGCGGGGCATCGGGTTTTTCCGAAGGGATCTTTTCACCAGGTCGTTCAAAGGAGAGGTGTCCACCCGCTTGGTGTACTGGCTGTCAACCTCGTTGATGAGGTCAAAGATCTTCGGCGCCCGCTGTCCCGTCAGCGCGGAAATGAACACGATGGGCGCAAAATCCATGAACTTGATTTTGTCGTGAATTTCCTCGACAAATTTACCCGCCGTGGCGTTGTCTTTTTCGATTTTGTCCCATTTGTTCACAACGATGATGCAGGCTTTGCCGCGTTCGTAGGCCAGCCCCACGATTTTGGCGTCCTGCTCGGTCATGCCTTCTTCCGCATCGATGAGGACCAGCGCGATTTCGCAGCGGTTGATGGATTTGAGCGCCTGGATGACGCTGTATTTTTCCAGCGTCAGGCTGATCTTGTTTTTCCGGCGGATGCCCGCAGTGTCGATGAGCAGATAGCGCCGGCCGTGGACTTTGATGACGGTATCGACCGCGTCGCGCGTCGTGCCGGGTGTGGGATTGGCGATGCTTCTTGGCCTGCCGGAAATCAGGTTGACCAGCGAGGATTTGCCGACGTTGGGTTTGCCGACAATCGCCACGGCGACGGGCTCATTTTCATCCTCCCCGCTTTCAGAAGCTTCGGGAAAGTCGTCGGTCAGCACGGCCAGCAGTTCATCCACGCCCAATCCGTGCTGGGCGGAGATGGAATGAAGTTCGTCGATGCCCAGACGGTAAAATTCCGTCAGCAGCTCTTCATGGCGCGCGCCGTCCACCTTGTTGGCGGCGTAAAATACTTTTTTCCCGCGTCCGCGAAGCTGCCGCGCGATTTCCGTATCCGAGGGCGTCAGGCCGTCCCGCCCGTCCATCAGAAAGATGATAACATCCGCTTCCTCAATGGCCAGGTTGGTCTGCTCGCGCATCTGCACGAGAATCCGTTCTTCCGTCGTCGGCTCGAATCCGCCCGTGTCGATCAGGGTGAAGGCCTTGTCGTGCCACACGCAGTCCATGTAATTGCGGTCGCGCGTCGCGCCCGGTTCGTCGATCACGATGGCCTTCTGCTTTCCCGCAATTCGGTTGAAGAGCGTCGATTTGCCCACGTTGGGCCGGCCGACAATGGCGATGACGGGTTTTGCCTGCATTTCGATCCTCTATTTCATCAGTCCCAGCTCGCGCAGCATTTTGTCCGAAGTGGTCCAGTCTTTTTTGACGCGGACAAACAATTCCAGAAAGACTTTCGCGCCGAAGAGATTTTCCATGGCAAGCCTCGCCCGCGTTCCGATTTTTTTGAGCAGGGCGCCTTTTTTACCGATCATGATGGCTTTTTGCGATTCTTTTTCCACCAGGATCGTCGCGCTGATGCGGATCAGATTTTTGCTTTCGTCCTCCTTGAATAAGTCGATTTCGACGGCCGACGCATAGGGGATTTCCTGACTCGTCAGACGCAAAATCTGTTCGCGGATGAACTCCCCCGCGATAAACCGTTCGGTGGCTTCCGTCGCGATGTCGTCCGGAAAAAGCCGTGGGCCGTCCGGCAGCGCCTCTTTTATGCCGTGGATCAGCGCTTCGAGGCCGTTTCCCGTGCGCGCGCTGACAGGGAAGATGCCGGCAAAATCGTAAAGCCTGCGGCACTGGTCCATCAGAGGCAGCAGAAGGGATTTTTCCGCCCGGTCCGTTTTATTGATGGCCAGAAACACAGGCGCCTGAACCCCGGCCAGGGCTTCGATGAGAAAGAGATCCTGGGCTCCGACGGGTTTGTCGGCTTCCACCATCATGAGAATCAAGTCGGCGTCGCCGATGGTATCGCGGGCTGCCTTGACCATGGCCCGGTTCAGCGGCGTTTTGGGGTTGTGCATGCCCGGCGTGTCCAGGAAAATCAGCTGCGCTTCAGGGAAGTTCAGAATGCCCGAAATCCGGTTGCGCGTGGTCTGCGGCTTATCGGCGACAATTGAGATTTTGTCGCCGATCACGGCGTTGAAAAATGTGGATTTGCCCACATTCGGGCGTCCCAGAATGGCGATAAAGCCGGATTTGAACACAAACATTCTCCAGTGTAGGGAACGGTTTCAAACCGTTCCCTGCGTGAATTCGTCGAAGCATTGCGGTATCATCATTGAATTGAAAATGGAATCAGATGATACCCGGAATATCCAAGCAAGTGATTTTCCCTTTTCCAACTGCAAGCAACAAATGCCCCGGAAGTTGCCCGCGGACGGAGTCTATAACGATTTGCGCGTCGGGGTAAAGGTTTTTTATGGCCCGGATATTTTTGCCGCCAAAACCGCGAAAATGGGACTGGTCGCTCTCCGCGATGGTAAATCGCAGGGTTTTCACCGTTTCCGGAATATCGCCGAGCCGTTTCCTGACAGCGGAATAAAAAACAGCCGAATAGACCAGACTGCCGAAAGAGGGGTGCAGCGGACCGGCCAGCACGGCGCCTTCTTTCTTCATTTCCGGCGTCAGTTGCAGGCCGAAGCGGATGATGGAAATGCCCGCCGGCGCGAGCGTTTCCCAGGCCAGCCGGCACCCGTCCACGGCCTCCTCCAGGGACAGGGGCCGATAACGGCCCGCCCGGAATTCTTCCGCGAGCGCCGTATCCTGAAATACCACAACCGGGTGGATGCGCGCGGTATCCGGCCGAAGCTCCACCGTGCGATTCAAGGTTTGCAAAAAGCTTTCTTTCGTGTCGCCGGGCAGGCCGACCATCAGGTGCAGGCCGCTTTTCAATCCGTGCGACCGGATGCATTGGATCGCCCTCACAATCGCCTGTGCGTCGTGTCCCCGGTTTATGTCGCGAAGGACCCGGTCATTGAAGGATTGCGCGCCGATTTCGATCGTCCGGACGCCGCCTGCACGCAGAAACATCAGTTGATTTTCGTCAATCGTATCCGGTCTGGTGGAAATGCGCATCGATGTGACCAGGCCTTTTTGAATATAAGCATTGCCCCAGGCCAGGAGCTGCTCCTGTTCCTTTTCGGGAAGTCCGGTAAAGCTGCCCCCGTAAAAGGCAATCTCCACGCTGCGCTTTTTATCTTTGCTCCAGCGCAGATAAGAGGCGACCTGGGCGTCAAAAAATTCCCGGGTGATTTTCGGAGAGAAATTTCCGGCGGCCACTCTTTCGTTGCAGAAAACACAGCGCTGAGGGCAGCCGCGGTTCATGATGAAGATGGGGATAATCAGGGGTTTCCCCGCCGGAGAAGATTCAGGCGCCGTTTTCACGATGCAGACTTTCCCAGGCTTTTTGCGCCGCCTGCTTTTGCGCTTCTTTTTTGCTTTTTCCGCGGCCGATTTGCCGGATATTCTCCCCGATGACGACTTCCATTTCAAAGATTTTTTCATGGTCGGGGCCGCTTTCGGCAAGCAGCGTATAGACCGGCGCGGCTTTGTGTTTCTTCTGACAAATCTCCTGCAGGGCTGTTTTATAATCCAGGGCCTGCGCGGCGATCGCCTCGTCCTTCATCAGGGGCTCCATCAGGCGCTTCATCAGCGTTTTGGTTTTGCTGAAGCTTGAATCCAGATAGATGGCGGCAATGACCGCTTCCAGCGCGTTGGCCAGAAGCGATTCCTTGGCGCGGCCTCCGGAATGATCTTCTCCGTGGCCCAGAAGAAGACAGTGTCCCAGACCCAGCTGCGACGCCAGCTCTGCCAGGGGTTTTTCGTTGACCAGCGCGGAGCGGATTTTGGACAGGGTGCCTTCGTCGAAATCAGCGTGTTTTTTCATCAGCAGATCGCTCACGCAAAGCCCCAGGACCGCGTCCCCCAGAAATTCGAGCCTTTCGTTGTCCTCGCCGCCGGACCGGGGATTTTCATTGACGTAGGACCGGTGCGTCAGCGCGGTGGAAAGCAGCTCCGGATTGCGAAAGGAATAGGAAAGCTTTTCCTGAAGATCCGCCAATTGTTTCATTCTGTCTTTGTTCATACAACCCTGCCGGTCAGCTTGCCGTCCCGAATCTTTTCAATTTTTACACTGACAAAGGTATTTACTAAAGAAGCAGGGGATTTGTCCAGAAGTACCGGAAGATAATTGTGTGAAAACCCCCTGGCCATGCCGGTAGTTTTGTCCCGGGTTTGTTCCACCAGAACGGGAAGGATCTTTCCCAGAAAGCGCCGCGCGAAGGCCTCTCGTTTGTTGGCGCCCAGCGCGCGCAGGGCCGCCGCCCGCTCCTTTTTGACCGCTGCCGGAACTTTGGGGTGCAGCTTCAAGGCGGCGGTTCCCGGCCGTTCCGAATAGGGAAAGACGTGAAGATAGGCCGCGGGAAGGTTTTCCAGCAGCTCCACCGTGCGGCGAAATTCTTTTTCCCCTTCACCGGGAAATCCGACCATGACATCGATGCCGATCGCGACATCGGCCCAGGTCCTACTCACCCGGTCGAGCAGATCGCGATAGAAAGCTGTGTCGTAGCGGCGCTTCATGCGCTTTAAGATGCCGTCATCGCCGCTTTGCAGAGGGATATGCAGATGCGGGCAGAGATTTTGGTGATGCCCCGGCAGCGCCAGAAGCTCATCCGATATTTCATTGGGCTCGATGGAGCTGAGCCGGAACCTCGTGGCCGGGTTTTGCGACAACAGGCCCTCCAGCGCGGAAGTCAGACTGGTTTCGGGCTTCAGGTCACGTCCATAGTCTCCGAGGTGAATGCCGGTGAGAACGATTTCCCTGAAGCCCCGGGCGATGAAATTCCGCGCGCCGTCCAGCACGCCGGGAAGCGGCAGGCTGCGGCTTGGACCGCGCGCGTAAGGAACGATACAGTAGCTGCAAAAGGCGTCGCAGCCGTCCTGAATCTTGAAAAAAGCACGGGTTCGTCCCGTCAGTGCGGCTGCCGGGGCGGAAGGGAAATGGCGCTGCCGGCGGATATCATCCGCCAGAATCCGCGGCAGGCCGGGGACTGGTTGGCCGAGCAGTTCGACAATCTTGTCTTTCCGGTCATTGCCTGCCACACAGGCAACGCCTTCGATGGCGGCCAGCGTTTGGGGCTGTGTCTGCGCGTAGCAGCCGGTTACCAGGATGCGGGCAAGGGGGTTTTTTTTGAGCGCCCTGCGGATGAGCTGGCGCGCCTGAAAGTCCGCAAAAGCGGTGACGGTGCAGGTGTTGATCACGTAGGCGTCGGCAAAAGCGCCAAACGGCACCAGGGAAAAACCGGCGGATTGCAGGTTTTCCGCCAGCGCCGCGGAATCGCATTGATTGACCTTGCATCCCAGTGTGGTGAGACCGACTTTCAGCATCGTTGCTTCCTTATCGTATTGGACAGGCCTGTATTTACGGGGCAACCGGCTCCCTGTCAAGATAAACAAAAATAGATTTTATTGTCAAAATGAGCTAAATTTCCTCTACGCAAAACGGAAAGGAGATTTGAATGATGGACGCATTGTTCGGCTATTTTACGGCGCATCCGACGGTTTTCACGCTGCTGACGATTTTTGTCGTCATTGTCATTCTTTACTTTATCTTAAGCAAATTCATCAAATTGGCCGTCCTTTTGCTCATTGTGATTCTTCTGGCCGGCGGTGCGAATCTGCTCAAAGACCCGGCATCCATGCCCGGCAAAATCAAACAAAATGTCCAGACCTTTGTAACGGGAGGAGAGCAGATATGGCGCAAGGTCAGCGGCCTCTGGAAGGAGGCAAACGACATCGCCGATCGGGTGAAAAAGGCCCCGGAGGAAATCAACGCATCGATGAAGAAAGCGCCGGAAAAAACGGGAAGGAGCGGCGATTCCGGGGAAAGGAAAAAGAGCGTTCCGGAAAAGCATCCGGCCGCTAAGTGATAAAAAGATCGTTGGTTGAAAAATTCGGGTCGCTGGTCAGATTGACGCCGATGCGCCTCAAGCCCGCTTCGTCCCCGGGCGTGGGGATATAGGTCATATGCACTTCACAGTTTTGCAACTCCTTTAATTTTTCGAGAGCGAGCTCCGCCGCGGGATTGGTCGCAGCGCTGATGCTCAGCGCGATGAGCGCTTCTTCCAGGTCGAGGCTGACGTTTTTTTCGTTGAGAATCTCCGTTTTCAGCTTGCCGATGGAATTCGTGATGCTGGACGGCAGAAGCTTGATTTTATCGGGGATATCCGCCAGGTGTTTGATGGCGTGGATGACCATGCTGGAGGCGGCGTGCATGAGCGGGGAGTTGCTGCCGGTGATGATCGAACCGTCTTTGAGCTCGATAGCCGCGCCGCAGAAAATGCCTTCATTCCCCTTTTCGCGCTCCATCGCCTCTTCGGACGCCTGCCGCGCCGGAACCACCACGCGCCGGTTCTCCGGCTTCAGATTAAAGTTGTTGAGAAACAATTCCACGCGCTGGACCGTTTCTTTGTCGGAAAAGCCCATGGCGTATTCGCAGCGATACCGGAAGTAACGGCGAATGATTTCCTGGCTGGACGCTTCTTTCGTCACCTCATCGTTCGTGATGGCGAATCCGGCCCGGTTGACGCCCATATCCGTGGGGGACCTGTAAAAAGACGGCTCGCCGGTGATTTTTTCGAGAATCCGCCTCAGTACGGGAAAAACTTCCACGTCGCGGTTGTAATTGACCCGTGCCTCGCCGTAGGCCTCCAGGTGGAACGGGTCGATCTGGTTGAAATCGCGGATGTCGGCGGTGGCCGCTTCATAGGCGACGTTGACCGGATGCTTGAGCGGCAGGTTCCAGATGGGAAAGGTTTCAAATTTGGCGTAGCCGGATTTGACGCCCCGTTTGTAGTCGTGATAAAGCTGGGACAGGCAGGTGGCCAGCTTTCCGCTGCCGGGGCCCGGCCCCGTAACGATCACCAGCGGTTTTTCGGTGGGAATGTAATCGTTGACGCCGTATCCTTCGTCGCTGACGATCATGTCCACGTTGGTCGGATAGCCTTTCGTGAACCGGTGTGTGAAAACCCGGATTCCCCGGCGCTCCAGCTTGTTTTTAAACAGAACGGCGGAGGGCTGATTTTCAAACCGGGTGATGACGACGCCCATCACGTTGATGTTCCAGCCGCGCAGGTCGTCGATCAGTTTCATCGCGTCCGTATCGTAGGTGATGCCGAAATCCGCCCGGATTTTTTTCCGCTCGATGTCTCCCGCATAGATGCAAAGCAGAATATCCGCCCGGTCTTTCAGCTCCTTGATGAGCCGCATTTTGACGTTGGGATCGTAGCCGGGGAGCACGCGGGCGGCGTGGTAGTCGTAGAGCAGTTTCCCGCCGAATTCCAGATAGAGTTTGTTGTTGAATCTTTCGACGCGCTTCAGGATTTCCGCGGTCTGCTCGGTGATGTATTTTTCGTTGTCGAATCCTTTTTGGCCTGTGTTCATGAGTGACCTTTCTAAAGCCGAATGCTTTTATCCGGAAAACAAATGCTCAAGCAGAGAACCTTCATGGATGTTCATCAATGCGGGTTTGTTTCATACATCAAATGGTCGTTTTTATCCAAAAGAAAATGACGAAAGTCCGTAGAAAATTTCGTCATGGAGCGGGAAGTCCGTGAGATTGTCGGGTTACAACAAATTGATTTCCATGGCCCGGACGGGGCAGGCGGAAACACAAAGTTCGCAGCCGTTGCACTTTTCAGGGTCAAACAGGACTTTTTGTGTCTGCTTTTCAAAGGATAAGGCGCCGGTCGGGCAAAATCCGGTGCATGCGCCGCAATGCACGCATTTTTCGTTGTTCTGAAACACGCTTTTGGAAAGCGCCTCCACCTGCAGCCCCATTTCCTTGAGGAAACGGACGCCGCGGTCAAAATCCTCCTTTTGTCCGGATAATTCCAAAACAATCACGCCTTCGCGGCGCGGGAAAATCCTTGCCTTTAAAATGTTGAAAACAAGGTGATGCTTTTGGGCCAGAAGATGAATGACCGGCTGCTGGACGATTTCCGGCGTGTAGCGAATGACTATTTTTTTCGAGTACATAGCTAAAAAATGAACACCTTTTTACGTTGGCGGCATGTTAAGAGATGCAAGACATAATGTCAAGGCAATAGTGACGGCCTCGTAAAAAGCCCGGATGCTGCGTTGCGCTGCATCCTTTCCCGGCCTTCGCCCCCGACAGGCTTATTGCGGCGTACGCTGAAGTACGCCTCACTCCTCGGGATTTGCGCGCCTTGCCTGCGGAGCTTTTTACGAAGCCGTCTAAACTTGCCATTTTCCAGACTTTTTACGGGTTCATCAATAGTTGCTCTTTTTTCCGTGTCATCCGTTTATCGGCAAGGAGTTTCCGCGTCAGGGTTTGTCTTCCTTTTGATTTTTTGGCCCGGAACCGGGGAACAGATCCAGCATGGATTTGAAAGGCGCCAGGCCGGCCATATCCTGCGGGTTCATTTTGGTGTAGTTTTCACCGAAATCGAGCCACTGTTTAAACTGATCATCCGCCATATTGCGGAACAAAAGGTAGTTGCGAATCGTCTGTTCGAGGTATTTTTCGAAAAAATCCGTCAAAACATTTTCGCCATACTGGATGATCAGGTAGAGCAGGGGAAGGGGCAGCAGGAACTTCTTCTTGCGCGCCTCTTCCAGAACAATCTGCGTCAGGATGGCAGGGGTGACGTCTTCGCCGGTTTTGGCGTCCGTCACTTGAATGCGGCGCCCCCGACGGATGGCATCCGTCACGTAATCGAGCGTGACATAAATGCTTTTTTCCGTATCGTAAAGCCTTCGGTTGGTATACTTCTTTAAAATCAACTTCTTCTGATCCATGCGAACCTCCAGGCTTCTTCTATTCAATTCCAGCCGACATTGCAAGAGAAAAATATTTTGCAGTGCAACAATTTGTTCTTGACAAACCGTAAATGGTGGCTATAATTAGACTCAACGCAAACGGAAAGAGGGGAAAATATTTTTATATTATATTGAAATTAAACAGGTAATTTTATATTTTGACGAAAAACATCAAAAATGACCTTTTTGCTCATTTCCATTTTGCAAACGCAAAATCTCTAGACCGGCGGTTTTGTGGGAACAAAAAGGCGGATTGAAAAGATGGGGCAAAGCTAAAAAATCGGAAAATGACCCGTCAGGGATGAAATAAAAACAACCATAAACAAGAATGAAGGAGGAAATAAAAATGGAACCCAAACAGATCGCAAAACAGATGGTGGATTTTAACAAGAAGGCTTTTGACGCCTCGTTTGAGGCAATGGCCGCCATGCAGGAACAGACGGAGAAGATGGTCTCCACGATGATGCAGCAGTCGCAGTTTTTTCCGGATGAAGGCAAGAAGCTGATCACGGACTGGCTGAAAACCTACAAGAAGGGCCGTGAGGAATTCAAGGCGGCGGCCGACGAAAATTTTAAAAAGGTCGACGCGTTTTTTTCAGCCAAGTAACGAATGTCTCAAAATGAAAAAGCCGCCGCAGGGAGTCGCGGCGGTTTTTTCATTTAAAATCGGCAAAACGGCGTCAGGTTTTTGACGCCTTCGGCGGACTGACCAGTCCTTCACCTGTGAGCACGGTCACGCCGTCCTGATTGCTGCACGTCGTTTTCAGGCGGACCCGGTTCTTTTCGGCGAGAAGCTCCAGAACTTCAACGCGCGCCGTAATGGTGTCGCCGATGCGCACCGGCGCGAGAAAACTCAACTCCTGCTTCATGTAAATGGTCCCGGGCCCCGGCAGTTGATTGGCGATAATGGCGGAGACGAAGCCGGCCGTGAGCATGCCGTGCGCGATGCGGGTTTTGAAAAACGTGTTTTTGGCGTACGCCTCGTTGACGTGCGCCGGATTGAAATCGCCGGTAATCCCCGCATACAGGTAAATATCGGTTTCCGTCACGGTCTTGGCGAATTCCGCCGCGTCCCCCACCTGCATCTGATCAATCCTTTTTCCTGTGACCATCCCTTTTCCCCCTCTTTGCGTTAAAACCAGGACTTATGGCTCCATATATTCTCCTTCAGGTCCCTGATGTCATCCTGCATCATCATGTAACGGCAGGCATTGTTGATGGCCAGGCCTCCCTGATACGCCAGGGCGGTCACGAGCTCAATCTCGTCCTGGGTGAATTTTCTTTTGTGCCCGCTGTATACGATAAGAACGCCGATGACGTCTTCCAGGGCTTTAATCGGCACATACAGCATGGAGACGATGCCTTCCTCCTTCTTTTCCTTCTTGTACTGAATGCCGTTGTCCTTGAAAACGTCCTCGATCGCGATGGTTTTTCCCTTGAGCGCCTCGGCGATGTTTTTGTCCGCCAGAATCGGGCCTTTCCGAAGGTATTTATCGCTGAGGCCGAAGCTGGCCACCGATTTCAGCGTGCGCTTGTCTTCGCCCAGCAGCCGCACGGACGCCGCCTTGAGATTGAGAGATTGCACCAGATCCTGCGTCAGGGCTTGCAGAATGTCTTTGATGTCGAGGCTTTCTGAGACGCTGGCGGCCAGTTTCAGGAAAATCTGGGTCTGGTTGCGCAGCCTGCGGACGAGGCGGGCGATTTCAATCGCGGATCCCCCCTGCTCGGCCAGAATAGACAGAAAATCGATTTCGTCCCTGGTGAACGAGCGGATTTCTTTGGTGTAAACGCTCAGGATGCCCAGCATCCGGTTTTTGTCCATGACCGGAACGGACAGAATGGAGCCGATCCCCTCTTTTTTCTTCTTGTCGCGGTTGGCCAGCCGCCGGTCCGTCGTGGCGTCCCGGAAATACATGTAGCCGTCTTTCAGCAGTTGCGGGCTGATTTTGACGGCGTGCGCCGGCCCGGCATGCGAGTATTGTTTGGACAGCCCGACCTGGGCCACGGCCGCATTGTTGATGGCGTCCTCCGTGTCGTCATCTCTTCGGAAAATCACGGCTGCCTTAACTTTCAGCGTTTTGACCGCCGCGGACACAATCAGATGGAGCATTCTCGACGGATCTTCGGTGGTGCCCATTTCCTTGCTGAGATCGCTCAACGCTCTGAAATAACTTTTTTCCGTTGCCATACTTTTTCTTCCTTTCAGATCGCTTCCGCAATTTTTTGGATGAGGGACTGCTTGCTTTTCCGGACCCGCGCCGGGGGGCTGATGTTCGTCCCGGCGGGCGCCTTTCGCGTTGCTTCGGTTTTCCGGACGGCCGGTTTTTTCCGGACCGGCGGCTTTTTCAACGGCGCTTCACGCAGGCTGTCGGGCATTTCGCGATCCGGGGCCGTCTCTACCCTGTCCTCCCGGTCCCGCTCCTTGAGCCATTGCACGATGCGGGGCGCGAACTGCCGCTGGAACCTGGAGCTGACATAAATGCCGATATGCCCGGTTTCCAGGCAGACGTCCTGCGCATCCCTGCTCCCCACGGCTCCGGTCAGTTGATTGCAGGCTTCCGGGGGAACGAGATGGTCATACTCGCCGAAAAAGTTCAAAAGCGGCATGGTGATTTTTTTCAAATCCACTTTTTTCCCGCCCACAAACATTTTGTTTTGAATCAGCAGATTGTTTTTGTAGCCGTCTTCCACAAACTGGCGGAAGGTTTCCCCGGGGACGTCGGGGCTGTCGAAGATCCAGCGCTCCATGCGCACGAAGTTTTCCACGAAATCCCGATTGTCCATGTTTTCCATGAAGCCGACGTACTTGTCGATCATCAGACGGGCGGGGTTGAGCAGCAGGAAGCCGAAATTCATCAGATCGCCGGGAATATTGCCGAAGGTGCGGACCATCCGATCCGTGTCCACGTCCTTCATCCAGACGTGCAGCAGGCCTTTGTCCGTGTCGAAGTTGGTCGGCGTGACGGTGGTGATCAGGTTTTTGATTTTTTCCGAATGCAGCGCGGAGTAAATGACGCAAAAGGTTCCGCCCATGCAGATGCCCATCAGATTGATTTTGGGGACGCCGTGTTTCCGCCGGATGAAATCCACAATATTGTCCATGTAGCCGTTGACATGATCGTCAATGGTCAGGAAACGATCCTTGCTGGTGGGATAGCCCCAGTCCACCATGTACAGGTCGATGCCTTCCTGCAAAAACGTTTTCACGACGCTTCGGTCCGGCTGCAGGTCCAGCATCGTTTCGCGGTTGATCAGTGCGTACACCACCAGCAGCGGGACGTTCAGCTTGTTTTCCGCCTCTTCGTTGCGGGTGTAGTGTTTGAGGCGGACGCGGTCTTCTTCGTACACGATTTCATAAGGCGTCGATCCGATTTCATAATGGAGTTCACCCAGCAGGACGTCGGAGGCGCGGGAAACCCGCTGCCGGGTCTTTTCAGCGTCTTCGGCCATTCGTTCCAGAATCAGATCCAGGGGAATTTTTGTTTCGGCCATGAGAACGCCATCCTTCCGAAAACTTTTCTTCCCGTCCGGGGCAGGGGCGGAAAGAGCCTTTATTTGACAACCGTCAGGGTGTTGGGGGATATGCCGGCTTTTTTCTCCAGCGCTTTGACCCTCTTTTTGAGCAGGTGAAACTCCTTGTACATCTCGTCCATATCTTGTTGCGTGACCACGGGCAGCAGTTGGAGAAAGTCGCGAATGGCTTCATCCTTGGCGATGAGAAAATCCTCCAGCTTGTTGAGCGTACGGTGCAGCGCGTCCGTGTATTCTTTGGACTTGAACAGGTTCATGTAGTGGCCTTCCAGGATTTTCAGCCACATGGCGTAGCTTTCCTTCACGTCGAGGGGGATGTTTCCCTCTTCCGTCCGCTGCTTGAGCTTTTCCTGAAGCACGTTGAAGGACTTTTCCATCGGAAGATACAGGATGGAGAGAAATTCCGCCAGCGTGGTTTCAAAGAGGTTATGCCTGTCCAGCATCTCGTTGAAGCGCTCCTGGTAAAACCGCGTCAGTCCCAGCGGAGGAATCTTCAGGTATTGGCGAAGCTCTTTTTCATAGACTTCGGTGAGCGCCCGGAAGACTTCCTGATCCAGATTGTCGAAGTTGTACGCTTCCGTTCGCTTGCCGATTCGGGCGGCTTTTTCCATCAGATGGTTCTGGATCTGCATGGCCGCCTCAAAGCCGGATCCGGCCATCTTCAGAAAAATCTCGGGCAGCGCGTTCACCGTATTGGCGGCGGCCGATGCCGATTCCGGCTCGTTCATCATGCGGGAAAAGGATTTGAACAGATTCAGGCTGGTTTCGAGCTGCTGCGTGAAACGGTTTTGCACGGCGGTTTGCGTTTTCAGCGTCGTGTCCGAATTGGGCGGAAGGGTTTTTGCCAGGTTGAGCCACATATCGGCGGCGGTTTTCAGCCACGGGAAAACCGATGATTGATCGAATGGGAATTGCTTGCCTTCGTCAGCCATGATGACCTCTTTTTTTGAAGCCGCGATCCGGAAAACATCGTTGAGATCAATTACAGGAACCGCGGTTGATTTTTAATCCATCCGCCGGTGTTTGTCAATCGATTTCGGCCGCCGGCCTCTGTTCCAGCAGCACGGGCCATGGAAGCGTCGGAAAAACGGCGTTGAGCGGATGGTCGTCCTCCACGAAGTGATGCTCCAGTCGGGCGAAGGTTTTTTCGGCGATGGCTTTGACGGCCTGCGGGGGGACGACCTCGTCGCGTGTTCCGTGATACAGGACCGTCGGAATTTGAAGTTTCCGCCGGACGGCTTGCTCAAATCCTTCGATGGTCAGGGCGGGGGCCAGCAGGATCAGCTTTTTGATCAGCGCTTCGTTGTCCAGCGCGAAGCGGGCCGCCATCAGGCCACCGTAGCTGGATCCCACCAGAATCAGATTGGTTTTGCCTGCAAGGACGCTTCGAAGCTTCTGCATTCGGGCCGCGAAACCGCCCGTGTAATCCCCGATGATCATTTCCGGAAACATTTTTCGAAAGTACTGGGCCTTGTTCCCCTGGGAAGTGCTTTCCAGACCGTGAATAAATACCGGCGTGTTGTTCATAGACGTCCTTTCCTGCGGAGAATCGAATTTTATTTTGACGTTGCCCGGATTATGCCATTGTGTTAAATCGTGCGCAACTTTATTTTGAAAAAGGAGAAGGGTATGGCTCTGGTATTGCCTTTTAAAGCGGTTCGACCGCAGGTGAAATATGCGCCGCAGGTGGCGGCGCTTCCTTATGACGTCATGACGAGGGAAGAAGGTCGGATGGCGGTTGCGGGCCGTCCGCTCAGCTTTATGCACGTGGAAAAATCGGAGATTGACGTTCCGGACGGCACGCGTCCGGATAATCCCGTGATCTATGAGACGGCGAAACGCAACTTTGCCCGGATGCGGGAAGAGGGAATTCTGATTCAGGACCCGTCCCCCTGCTATTACATCTATCGCCAGAAGATGGGGTCCCATGTGCAGACGGGCATTGTCGGCGTCATGAGCGCCGCGGAATACGACGAGGGAAAAATCAAGAAGCACGAACTGACCCGGCAGGACAAGGAGGACGACCGCATCCGCCACGTCGATCAGGTCAACGCGCAGACCGGTCCCGTATTCATCAGCTACCGCACGCGCCCCGGCTTGAACGAAATCGTGGCAAAGATCACCGCCGGCCGGCCGGAATATGAGTTCACCGCCGAAGACGGCGTGGTCCACACCGCGTGGGTGGTGGCGGATCAGGCCCGGATGGACGCCATCCGGTCGGAGTTCGATCAGGTGGACGCCCTGTACATTGCCGACGGACATCACCGCGCCGCGGCGGGCGCCACCATCGCCCGCAAACGCCGCAAGCCCTCGCAGGCGCAGGAGTCGGACGGCGTGCTGGCGGTGTTTTTTCCCCACGATCAGCTCAAAGTCATGGATTACAACCGGGCCGTGAAGGACCTCCGCGGCCTGTCGGCCGAACAGTTTCTGGAAAAAATTTCCTCATCGTTTATCGTGACGAAAGGTTTTGCCGCAAAATCGCCGCAGCGTCTGCATGATTTCGGGATGTATCTGGGCGGCGCATGGTATTGCCTCACGATTAAAGAAGGCGCGTACGACGCGAAAGATCCGGTGGCCAGCCTCGATGCGGCCATTTTGCAGGATCATCTGCTCGCGCCGGTTTTGGGTATTGCCGATCCGCGAACCGACGACCGGATCAAATTTATCGGCGGTATCCGGGGGATGGCGGAACTCGAAAAACTGGTGGATCAGGACGGATTTGCCGTGGCCTTTTCACTTCATCCCACAACGATGGAGCAGATCATGAACGTGGCGGATGCGGGCGCGATCATGCCCCCCAAGTCCACCTGGTTTGAGCCCAAGCTGCGCAGCGGCTTGTTTGTCCATTGTCTGTAGGGCGCGTTTTCCAATCGCGCCGGTTTTCTTGCGTTTTCCCCAAACGCGCGGGCATCGTGCATTCTGCGGCGCAATCGGGGATTGCGCCCTGCAGGCTTTTGCCGTTTGCCGTATGGAGTTGGGCCGCGTATCGGCGGGCATGGGCGGCGAATGCGAAAAGCAGGCAATCCCGGCTGCCCCGGGCCGGAAGTGCTACCTGCTCCAGTGGCAGGCAAAGAACTCGCATCCGTCCGACGTCAGCACCGTTGCTTCTCCCCGGGGATGATGTCCATCGAGATTCTCGCTGAAAATCCGCGTCCACTGGCCGCGCAGCATGTGGTAGTTATTGCGCCGGCCGCGGGGCTGCGTCAGAAACGAAATCACCTCCGCCATCACAAAATTGTCCACGCAGCTCTGTGTCACGGTGATGGGGGCGTCATGGGCAAAGATGGCGTCGATCAGCGGGCCGTAGGACTGGTAAACCGACACGGCCAGCTCCGGAGAACCAAGCTGGGGGGTGTCGTTGTCTCCGTCCATTTCCATCAGCAGCAGATGATTCACTTTGCCGCTCATTTCACGAAGGTGCGTCGCTTTATCGTCCCAGGGCATGTGGTGGTAGGCCAGGGACAGGAGCGCGATATCAATGTCTGCGGGAAGTTCTGCGGCATGCTCCTGGATCCGGTCGTGGCGCCCTCCGAAACGCTGAAGCGCAAACGGGGCAAGCCCCGGCTTGTGCGTCAGGACGTCTCTTTGCCCAAGCCCCGCTGGGGGGAGGGAACGCAAGGCATGAAACGAAAGAGAGGGATGGACAACCATGAACTTAAACGATATGAAGTGGTCGAAGACGGAGAAAGAGACTGCGAGGCGGGCCTTTGAAAAGGCTTACCGGAAAGAATGCGCC
>JAAZOZ010000334.1 GCA_012797505.1 Smithella sp.
GACCATCGCGCGTGATTTACTGCGGAAAAACTCCCTCGCTTTGTCCGCATCCGGATCGGAAAAAAGTTGATTCTGCCCCTGTTTCAATTCCACTTCTTTATTCATAGTTTTCCACCTTCTTGACTAAGGTTTTCATCACCGTCTGTCGGCTCACGCCCGGGACTGCTTTTGCCCGTAAAGCTCATCGACCGCTTCTTTTTCGTACATCTCACCGATCAGATCCCGATACTTTTCATAAATGACTTTTCGTTTCAGTTTGAGCGTCGCCGTCATCTCTCCGCCTTCCTGCGAAAATTCTTTTTTGATAATTCTGAAATCCTTGATGGTTTCATACTTGGCGAGGTGCGTATTGCGCTCCTCGACGTGTTTTTTTACGACGGCCAGGAATCGATCGTTGTCCAGCAAATCACTCGGTTTGTCATACGGAATTTTTTCCTCGTCGGCGATCATCGCGGCAATTTCCAGGTCGATATTGCACAATCCGGTCAAATATTTTTTCCCCTCTCCGATCACGATAAACTGGGTAAACAGCGGATCGGATTTGAACAGCCCTTCGATCATCTGCGGAGCGATGTTTTTGCCTCCGGAGGTGATGAGGAGATCCTTCTTGCGGTCCGTGATGAGGAGATTGCCTTCCTCATCGAACTTCCCGATGTCGCCCGACATGAAATATCCGTCCGGCGTGAAAACGGCTGCGGTCTCCTCGGGCAGTTTCCAGTATCCCTTCATCACGTTTCCGCCCTTGATCAGAATCTCTCCGTCTTCGGCGATCCTGATGTCCTGACCGGGCATCGGCTTGCCGGTCGTGCCGATGCGAAAATCCGCAAGGGATTGGATGGACGCCGGCGCTGTGGTTTCCGTCATGCCGTATCCCTGGATGACGGTGATCCCGGCGGCGTTGAAGAACCGGATAATTTCCGGCGCCGTGGGCGCGCCGGCGGCCGTCATCCATTTCAGCCGTCCGCCCAGCTTGTTCTGGAGCTTTTTGAAGATGACGGCATAGGCGATTTTGTATTTTAATTGCAGGCCGAGTGGAATGGGTTTGTGTTTCTCGCGAAGTTCGCTGATCCGGCTGCCGACGTTCTGCCCCCAGTGGAACACCTTCTGCTTAAAGGGGGACTGTTCCTTCACCTGTGCGATGATCTTCTGATAAACCTTCTCGCATACGCGCGGAACGGCCAGAATCATGGTCGGCCGCTTCTCTTCGAAGTCCGCGAGAAGCGTGTCGATCGACTGGGCATAGGAAATGGTAATTCCGCGGTGCATGGCGTAAAAATGGCCGGGAATCCGTTGAAACACATGCGAGAGGGGAAGAAAGGCCACCAGGACATCCTGATCGTCGGCAAAAGGAGGTTGAACCGCGTCCAAGGATTTCACAATCCAGAAAACGTTTCCGTGGGTGATCATGGCGCCCTTGGGCAATCCGGTTGTGCCGGAGGTATAAACGAGGGTGGCCAGATCATCGACCGTCACATCCCGGGAAAGTTTCTCAAAGAGGGAGGGGTCTTCGGTGTGTTTTTTTCTTCCCAATTCCAGCAGAGTCCCGAAGCTCATGACGCTGGGATGCCCTTTGGCGTCCTTTTCCTCCATCACGATGATCTTTTCAACACTGGGGCACTTGTCGATGATTTCCAGCGCTTTTTTGAGCTGGCCCCGGTCTTCCGTCAGAATGACCTTGGACTCGGAATTATTGAGAATATACTCGATCTCATCCGCAATCAGCGTAGGATAGATCGGAATCACGCAGGCGCCGATTCCCAGCGCGCCCATATCGGTGTAAATCCATTCCAACCGGTTTTCGGAAAGGATGGAAACCATGTCCCCTTTTCGAATCCCCAGGGCATAAAGTCCCATGCCAACGGCGCGCGACCGCTCGTAATACTCATTCCAGGTCGCGCTATGCCACACGCCGTTCATCTTCTTTTCAAC
>JAAZOZ010000041.1 GCA_012797505.1 Smithella sp.
CCTGGTCAGGATGCTTTCGACAACCTGATCGAGGCCCATGACCTTGCTGACCATGGATTTCAGTTCCGGGAAAAGAGGGTGCTGGTCGTTTGCGACGTAATATACATTTCTTCCGTTTTTTTCAGAGGTTAGGAGTTTTGTCTGGGTAAGCTGGTTTAACTCTTCGCGGACGGCGTTTGTAGAGACGTTCAAGTCTTTGGAAAGCTCGCGTAAATACGCCTTTGTCCCGGGATTGAAGAAAAAGCGCATCAGAAGGTTTATTCTGGTTTTGGATGAAATCAGTCCTGCAAAAAGGTTGGTCATGTTTGCTCCGTTATGAGTAGTTATCCTACTCATAACACAAGCAAAATTATTGTCAAGGATTTTTAATCTCTGTTTTTGCTCCTGTCATACCGGAGCTGGGCGACTTGTTCCGAGACAAGGCCTACCATGAAGACCACCACAGACATCGTGATGAGAATGGCCGACGTCTGGCCGTAGCTGCCTCCCAGAACAGAGAAAAACTCTTCAGTAGCAGACGTCGTGACTGCCAA
Organism: Smithella sp.; assembly: GCA_012797505.1. Taxonomy (GTDB): domain Bacteria; phylum Desulfobacterota; class Syntrophia; order Syntrophales; family Smithellaceae; genus UBA8904. The sequence continues at coordinate 534 of JAAZOZ010000041.1, forward strand.
CTTCAATAAAATATACAGAATTGTCTTCAATTATTTTGAAAACAATTCTGTCAGAATAGCTTATCGAGAATGCGTAATACTCCTTTAGATTCCCTTTCAATCGATGGGTCTTAAGTCTTTTATCGAAGACGTCTTCCTTAAAGATGGCAAGGCGCTCTTTTAACTGTTCTTTCTGTTTCTCCGTCAGCCCGGTCAAATACTTCTGCCAACGCTTTTCAAAGACGCTGTCAAAGTGAATTGATTTCGGTTTCATAACGTTTACACGGCTTCAATAAAGTCGTCAACGGAACGTCTTTTAGTCTTGCCTGCAGAAAGGCTCCGTTCAGCTTCATCGAGCCGCACGAGAAATTCCTGACGTTTGACAGTACGGTAAACTTCCTTGAGCAGGTTATATTCCTGTTTTGGTATCTTGACATAATCTTTCACAGCAGTATGTTCCATAGCGATACCTCCTTGTTCATTGTCCTTTTTTTGCACAATACCCTTGACAAGATTTCTATACTAATAAGCCTTTATCTGCAAGAATTTTCAGGAAAATGGAGTGCGGAATAATGTTTCCTCTTTTTTTACGATGTAGTCTTCGATAGCTTTAATCAACCCCTCTACTGACATTGTGTGACTTCTGGTTTTTTCTACAATGATATTAATCCGGATTGCTCAATGGCGGTGTTTCGAAATATTTTGGGATTTGGATATTTTCAGCAATCCCTGTTTCGCCGTTAGTTTGTATTTATTTCCGCACTGCGGGCATTGGTGTTTTGTATTCAGTTTGATTCCGCACCGGCAGATCCAGCCTGTCTGTCGGGCGGGGTTTCCGGCCATCAGGGCATGATCGGGAACGTTTTTCGTTACGACGGCCCCGGCAGCGATGAAAGCGTAGCTGCCGATGGTATTGCCGCAAACGATGGTGGCGTTTGCGCCGATCGTTGCGCCTTTCCTGACGAGCGTCGCTTTGATTTCCGACATCCGGCGGATTTCCGACCGGGGGTTGATGACGTTGGTGAAGACGGCGGACGGTCCGCAAAAGACGTCATCTTCAAGCGTCACGCCCTTGTAAACGGATACATTGTTCTGAATCTTGCAGCCGCCGCCGATCGAGACATCAGGTCCGATCACGACATTTTGGCCGATGGAACAGTCTTTGCCGATTTTCGAACCGTGCAGAACGTGAGACGTATGCCAGATTTTCGTGCCGACGCCGATTTCCACGCGTTCGTCGATGAAGGCCGAAGGGTGAATGAAAGTCTCCTCAGCCGCTTCCTCGGCGGATGTCTTTCTTTTCTGAAGCGAAATGCTCTGTCCGTTTTTGTTTAACGAGGCTTCGGCGGCGTTCAAAACCCGAAGCACGCGCAGACCTTCTTTGCCGTCCGTGAGCGCATTCTTTTGTCCTCCAAGACAATCCAGAAAGTGCTCGCACTCCAGCCTCAAGGGCTCGGCGTAAGGAACGGCAATGCGCTCCGGCGTTCCTTTTGTCGGCACGGGGATATTGTGCTCCCACTTAACGGAGTGCGGATAAACCAGGAGTTTGTCTTCCCACGGCAAGGTATCGTCGAAAACAGCCATTTTTTGATCGCCCACAACGACCAGTTTTTGATCTTTGAAGGGATGAAGCCAGGAAACGAATACATGCGCTTTAAGGCCGGAGGGAAAATCCAGATGCGTTGTGGTGACGTCGGCGATTTTTTTATGCAGATAGTTGCCGCCGGTTGCCAGCACGTTTTCCGGCTCTTCTCCGGCCAGGGCGAGGATCATGGAGATATCATGCGGCGCGAAAGACCAGAGAATATTTTCCTCCCGGCGGATCTTGCCCAGGTTCAG
>JAAZOZ010000042.1 GCA_012797505.1 Smithella sp.
ACCAGCGTCAGCAGCCGTTCGGGATCCCTGCGTTTGACCGCTTCCATATCCTCTTCCAGCCGCTGAAACAACTTTTCATCATCAATGATGCCGTACTTGATGATTTCGGCCAGACCATTGGCGAATTCCCGCTCCGGCAGCGTGTCGAGAAAATTCAAATCCACAAAAACCGCCCGCGGCTGATAAAAAGTCCCCAGCAGGTTCTTTCCCTGGGGCAAATCCACGGCGGTTTTCCCGCCGATGGCGCTGTCCACCTGACCGACCAGAGTCGTCGGAATCTGAACATACGGAACCGACCGCATATAGACCGACGCGACAAATCCCGTCAGATCGCCCACCACGCCGCCGCCCAGCGCGATCAGCAGCGTTCCGCGATCGGCGCCGGCTTCCAGCAGACGTCCGGCGAGATCCATCGCGGTCGCAATCGTCTTGGAAGACTCTCCCGCCGGAATTTCCAGAAGAAATGTGTTCAAACCAGCGCCGGACATGGCTTCCAGCAGCGTTTTTCCAAAGAGACGATTCACATGCGTATCCGTCACGATTCCGTAGCGCGAAGCCTTATGGTTTTTCGCGAGCAGCAGAACCACCCGGTCCAGAATATTCCGTCCGATGCGGATCTCATGGGAAGAAAGAGCTTTTTTATCCAGATGGACTTTCAACATTTTCATATCGGTTCCCCCCTGGATCAGCCGCGCATGGCTTTCGCAAGCGCGCGCACGTCGTCCATTAACTGATAAAATTTTTCCGGTTTGAGCGATTGCGCCCCGTCGGAAACCGCTTTTTCCGGCTCCGGGTGCACCTCCACAATGATGCCGTCCGCGCCCACGGCCAGCGCCGCGCGGGAAAGCGGAATCACATATTTCCAGTTGCCGGCCGCATGGCTGGGATCGATCACCACCGGCAGATGTGTCAGATTCTTTAGCACCGGCACGGCGCTGATGTCCAGCGTGTTGCGCGTGGCCGTTTCGAACGTGCGGATGCCGCGCTCGCAAAGGACCACGTTGGGATTGCCGGAAGAAAGGATATACTCCGCGGACATGAGCAGTTCCTCGATGGTCGTCATCATTCCCCTCTTCAGCAGCACCGGTTTGCGCGCGTGGCCGACTTTCTTGAGCAGCGCGAAATTCTGAACATTGCGCGCACCGATTTGCAGCATATCCGCGTAGGATTCTACCAGATCCACATCCGCCGGATTGACCACTTCCGTCACCGTCGGCAGGCCGGTCTTCCCGCTCACGGATTCCAGGACTTTCAATCCTTCCTCCTCCATGCCCTGGAAGCTGTAAGGAGACGTGCGGGGCTTGAAGGCGCCGCCCCTCAGAATCTGGCCGCCGCCTTTTTTGACGACATAGGCGCTTTCCAGAAGCTGTTCTTCACTTTCGATGGCGCAGGGCCCCGCCATGACCACGAATTCCGGTCCGCCGATCTCGGCGGCGCCCACACGGACCACACTGTCTTCTTCATGGAATTCCCGGCTGGCCAGTTTGTAAGGCTTCAGAATCGGCATGGTCTTTTCGACGCCCGGAAGGTTTTCCGCATATTTCAGCGCGGCTTTGTCGCGCTGGTCCCCGACCGCCCCGATAATGGTTCGTTCCACGCCGCTGGACGGATGCGCCTTGTAGCCGACGGATTCAATCCAGGCAATCACATTCTCAATCTGCTTTTCCGTTGCACGGCTCTTCATGACAATAATCATACATCCCCCTTGAAAAAAAAGGCCATGGCTTTTGCCGCCATGGCCTTAAAAACAGAAAAGCCATGGGCAGCTTTCGCTCGATCTCCCCATGGCTGTTTTGGCTTTGTTACCTTACCAA
>JAAZOZ010000335.1 GCA_012797505.1 Smithella sp.
GTTGACAGCGGAAGTCGAACCGACCTTCGCCATTTCTTTCAGATCGACCATGGCGGCGCTTTCGAGGCTGTTGTCGCCCGCCATATAAATCATCACCGTCCATTTCGCCCTGCTTCTCATCTTGCCCCCTTCTTTCTCCGGTTTGCGGAGTCGTGTTTTTTAGGGGCATGAATAAAGCAAGGAGCGGAAAGCGTCAAAAACGCTGGGCATCAATTGTCACATTTGGCACAGAATATTTTGGGAAGAGTAGAGAGAAATGGTACCGGATAGAAAAAAGTTTTATTGTTAAAGGCGGTAAAGTTTTATAGACGATTTTTTATTGGAAACAAAACATGCTTGAAAAATACATAAGCTACCACTCTATCGGATTGCTATCGGATCGATTTTTAAGAACAAACATTAATGATATTAAGTAAAATTGGCGGAAGTGCATGGGAATCGAACCCACCTGGGACGGTTCTAGCGCCCCACACCGGATTTGAAGTCCGGGAGGCCCACCAGTGACCTTGGCACTTCCTTCAGAATCCTGTGCTCCATTACCTTTAATTTCCTCAGACTGTCAATATGTAAATGACTTCCCCGTTCATGAAGCCTTTTTTCTCTTGACACGAAACCGCCGCCCTTCTATACATTTCCCGCAATTTCTTACAAATCTCTTTGGTGGGCGCTTTGTGGTTCTTCCCAACGCAGATGCGCGTCAGATAAACGGTATCGCTTCAAAAAATTCTTGATGAGGAGTAAAAACATGAGAAAGTCTTTGTGCCAAATGATCCTGGTGATGTTCCTGATGTTGTGTTTGGTGTCCGCTGCCTTTGCCGGACCGACGGTTGATTCCATTCTGAAGAAAAAGGAACTGGTCGTCGGCACATCCGCCAATCTTCCTCCTCTGACTTTCAAGGCCAAGGACGGCAGCATCAAAGGGTTGGATATTGACCTGGCCAGGATGATCGCGGCTGCGATGGATGTCAAGCTGCGCGTTGTGGAGATCCCCTTCAATGACCTGCTCCCGGCTCTGGAAAGCGGCAAAATCGATATGATCCTTTCCTGCATGACCATCACGCCGGATCGGAATCTGCGGGTGGTCTATGTCGGCCCCTATTTCGTATCGGGTCAGTCCATCCTGACCACCAAGGACGTCGCCATGAACATCAACAGCGTCGAGGATATCAACAAGTCGGACTTCAGCATCGCCGTTCCCGCCGGCACCACGACGGAGAAAATCGCAAAGCTGATGCTGCCCAAAGCGAAACTGGTGATTGCCGGTTCCACGGACGGTGCGCTCGATCTGCTGCGAAAAAAGAAAGTCAAAGCCATGATGGCCGACTACCCTTACACCAGCGTGACCTCCTTCAAGTATCAGGACAAAGGCTTTGTAGCCAATCCTCCCTTCAGCGTGGAGCCGATCGGAATCGCCATCCGTCCGGATGACCCGCTCTTGACAAATTTTCTGGAAAATCTTCTGTTCCTGCTCAAGGGGGATGGAATGCTGGACGGCGCGAGCAAGCGCTGGTTTGCCGATCCGTCCTGGATTTCCGAACTGCCGTAATTTTCGGATAGAAAAAGAATAGAGACGTCAGAATGGGCGCGCCGTGTTTCAAAAATGCGGCGCGCTTATTTTTTTACCGCAGGGGTTTGCCGCATTCTTTGCATTTGCCGTCGGGACCGATCACACCGATGCACGCGCCGTCGCTGCACAGGACTCGCTTCTCCCACTCGTCATCGGAGACGGCTCCTTCCGGTATTGCGGATTTTTCTTCCGCCGGGGCCGGCGTCTGCAACGCACCCTGTCCGTTGCCGTCAGGAAGCGCGCTCTCGTAGGGCTTGCCGCATTCCTTGCATTTGCCGTCGGGGCCGACGGTGCCGATGCAGGATTCATCGCTGCACAAAACCCGTTTTTCCCAGTCTTCGTTCGCATCAAAAAGAATTTCAGTCATGCCGGTCTCCGGTTTTTTATCGATGCAGCTTCTTATGACGGCTTCAAAAAAAAGTCAAATCGAACAAATCAATAAAAAACCAAAATCGATGACTTCGCAACATGCCCAGAGGCAAAGCGTACGAATCCGGAGGGGCGAGGCGTGCCTTGTATGCCTGTGACCTTCAGGTTATACGCCGCAACAACGACGGATGAAGCGCAACGCTGCATAGGGGCTTTTGACGGAGTCATCCCTTGATACAGGCGAGGGATTTGAGCCTTGCCGCTTTTTTGGCGATGCCGGCGTCATGAACCACTTCCACGACGTCATGGACATTCTTGTAGGCTTCGGGCATTTCCTCGCCGAGCGTCCCTTTGCTTCCGGCCATCACCAGAACTCCCCGGTCAGCCAGCTCACGGCTGATGGACCGGCCCCGGCTGGAGCGGATCGCCTGCGACCGGCTCATGACACGGCCCGCGCCGTGGCAGGCGCTGCCGAACGTTTCGTCCATTGCTTTGGCCTGGCCGGTAAGCACATAGGATCCGGACCCCATGTCCCCCGGAATCAGCACCGGCTGGCCGACGCTCCGGTAGCAAGCGGGAATGGCTTCATGGCCCGCCGGATAGGCCCGCGTCGCTCCCTTGCGGTGCACGCAGAGTTTTTTCTCCTGTCCGGCCACGGAAAATTTCTCGATTTTGGCGATATTGTGGCAGACGTCATACACCAGCCGCATCCCCAGCTCGCGGGGGGAAGCGCGCAGGGTCTTTTCCAGAACCTCCCGCGTCAGATACATCAGGATCTGGCGGTTGGCCCAGGCGTAGTTGGCCCCGCAGGCCATGGCGGCCAGATAGTTTTGCCCGCGCCCGGAGGACAGATAGGCACAGGCCAGCTGACGGTCGGGAAGCGAGATGCCGGTTTGGGCCTGGTGTTTGACCATCAGCGCCAGGTAGTCGTCGCAAATCTGATACCCCAGGCCCCGAGACCCGGTGTGAATCATGATGACGATCTGGCCTTTGTGCAAACCAAAAACCCGCGCCGCGGTTTCATCAAAGATTTCTTCAACGGTTTCGATTTCCAGAAAATGATTGCCGGAGCCGAGGGTGCCCAGCTGCTGCTTTCCCCGCTCCAGGGCGCGCGCCGAAACCTGCTCCGGATCTGCGCCGCCAAGGCATCCTCCGTCTTCCGTGGTTTCCAAATCCTGCGCGGAGCCGTATCCCGCTTTCACCGCCCAGGCCGCCCCTTCTTCCAGCACTTTTTTCTGATCCTTGCCGGAGAGTTTGACGTAGCCGGTGGAACCGACGCCGGACGGAATGCGATGATACAGGGCCGTCGTCAATTCCTTTAGTTTTTCCCGGATGTCGGGAAACGTCAGGTTGGTCGCCATCAGACGGCAGCCGCAGTTGATGTCATAGCCCACGCCGCCGGGCGACACCACGCCCGTTTCCAGGTCGAAAGCCGCCACGCCGCCGATGGGAAAGCCGTACCCCCAGTGAACATCCGGCATGGCCAGCGAAAAATTGACAATGCCCGGCAGATGAGCGACGTTGGCCACCTGCCGGGCGCTTTCATCGTGCCTCAGCAAATCATGAATGTTTTCATTGGCATAGATGATGCCCGGCACACGCATGGCGCCTGTCTGCGGCAAAAGCCAGCGGTTGTCATCGAGTTTTTCAAGTTTGATTTCAGACATCAAATATCACCCTCGCCTTCCAGCCGGTTTTCGTTTTTTCCACGGCCAGTTGATGATACGTGACGGCTTTGATCTCCGTTTTGATCAAGTGCCGTTCGGGATGATACGGCTCAACCGTACATTGCACGACCAGCTTTTTGTTGCCGCATACCAGGATCGAACCGCGATTCAGCACCCAGCCCAGCCCATTGAACCAATACAGAAGCTCCCGCAGAAAGTTCACCAGCAAATCCCCGACATCCGCGCCCAGCACGGTTCTTGTTTTGACCCGCTCTTTTCCACCGCGTTTTGTCGGAGGCTCGATGTCCTGAATCATCACGTCAAACAGGGCCAGAGCGGCGTTGGCGAAAAGCTCCCTTTTCGTCCGCCCGTAAATTTCCAGGCCCAGATCGGCGGTATGATCAAAAAGTTCATATTTTTTCATGGGGGAATTATAGCGTTGTGCGGAAGGATAAACAAGAACCAATGGAAAGCAAACCCAAAACTATTGACGTACCCCGGCGAGCGGGGAACGCAACGCCGTTCCCCGCTCGCGGATTTTACGACTCGTCCGCAGGCGGACCGTTCTCTTCCCCGTTGCCGTTCGCCTCATCGGCGCCGTTGGTGTCGTCCTTGTCTTCCGATTCCGATGTCGTGCGGGCCACGCCGACGAGTTTTTCTTCCGGCGCCAGATCAATCAGTTTGACACCCTGGGTCACACGGTGGTTCACCGGAATTTCCTGCACTTTCATCCGGATGACGTTGCCCGTGCTGGAGATGAGCATGACGTTCTCCTCGCCCTGCACCTGCAGGACGCCGGAAACATTCCCGATCTTCGGCACGGTCTTCAGGTTGATCGTTCCCTTGCCGCCCCGCGCCTGAACGCGGTATTCGTCAATCGGCGTGCATTTGCCGTAGCCGTTCTCCGAAACCGTCAGCATAAAGGTGTTTTGCGCGGGAATCTCCACGCCGATGACGTCATCGCCCTCATCGAGGTTGATGCCGCGGACGCCGCGGGCCGTGCGGCCCATGTCGCGCACGTCGTCTTCCCGGAAGCGGATCGCCATGCCCAGCCGCGAGGCCAGGAAAATATCCTGATCGCCGTTGGTCAACTGCACATCCACCAGTTCGTCATCGTCATCGATGGAAATGGCGATAATGCCGCCGGTGCGCGGATTGGAATAAGCCGCCAGATCGGTTTTTTTGATGATGCCTTTGCGCGTGACCATCACGACGAACTTGTCCGAAACAAATTCCTTGACCGGCAGCGTCGCGCTGACGCGCTCTCCCGGCGCCAGGCTGACCAGATTGATCATGGCCTTGCCCTTGGCCGCCCGCCCGGCCTGCGGGATCTGATACACTTTCAGCCAGTGCACTTTTCCGGCGCTGGTGAAGACCAGGAGGTAATGATGGGTGGAAGCAATGAATATTTTTTCGACAAAATCCTCCTCCTTGGTGCCCATGCCGACCTTGCCCCGCCCGCCGCGGTGCTGGCTCTTGTACAGACTGACGGCGTTGCGCTTGATGTAGCCGGCATGCGAGATGGTGACCACCATGTCTTCTTCCACGATCATGTCTTCAATGTCGATGTCTTCCGTGCCGGCGACGATTTCCGTGCGGCGCTCATCGCCGTATTTTTCCCGGATCTCTTGGAGTTCATCGACAATCACTTTCAGCACCTTTTGCGGATCGTCCAGAATGCCCGCCAGTTTGGCGATCAGCGCCGTAACGTCCGCGTATTCCGCGTCGATCTTGTCCCGCTCCAGGCCGGTCAGCCGCTGCAGACGCATGTCCAGAATGGCTTTGGCCTGAATCTCGGACAAAGCAAACGCCGCGCACAACGCCACGGACGCATCGTTGGGGCTTTTGGCCGCCTTGATGACCTTGATGACTTCATCGATGTTGTTCAGCGCGATGATATAGCCTTCTAAAATATGCGCCCGCTCCCGGGCGCGCGCCAGATCGAACTGTGTGCGCCGGACCACCACTTCCTGACGGAAGGCGATGAATTTCTCAAGCACCTCTTTGAGGTTGAAAACTTTCGGCCGTCCTTCGGAAATCGCCAGCATGATGATGCCAAAGGAGACTTCCATCTGCGTAAATTTGTAAAGCTGGTTCAAAATGATCGCGGAGCTTTCATCGCGCTTGAGTTCAATGACCACGCGGATGCCCTCCCGGTCCGATTCGTCGCGCAGATCGGAGATGCCGGAGATTTTCTTGTCGCGCACCAGCTCCGAAATTTTTTCAATCAGCGTCGCCTTGTTGACCTGATACGGCAATTCGGTAATGACGATGGTCTCCCGGTCGTTGCGGGCGTTCTTTTCGATGAGCGCGCGCGCCCGGATGCGGATAATGCCGCGCCCGGTTTTATAGGCGGCAAGAATTCCCTCCCGGCCGTTGATGAAGCCGGCCGTGGGGAAATCCGGGCCGGGAATGTATTTCATCAGCTCTTCCACTATCATTTTGGGATTCTGAATCAGGGCGATCGTCCCGTTGACGATTTCCGTCAGATTGTGAGGCGGAATATTGGTGGCCATGCCGACGGCGATGCCCGACGTTCCGTTCAGCAGCAGCAGGGGAAGGCGCGTCGCCAGAATCGACGGCTCCGAAAGCGATTCGTCGTAATTCGGCACAAAATCGACCGTGTCTTTCTCCAGATCGGCCAGTGCTTCATCCGAAATGCGAGCCAGGCGGCTTTCCGTGTAGCGCATGGCCGCAGGCGGATCGCCGTCGATCGATCCGAAGTTGCCCTGTCCGTCCACCAGCGTGTAGCGCATGGAGAAATCCTGCGCCATGCGGACCAGGGTGTCATAGATGGCCGCGTCGCCGTGGGGATGATATTTACCCATGATGTCGCCGACGATGCGGGCGGATTTTTTGTAGGGCTTGTTGTGGCGGTTGCCCATTTCCGACATCGCATACAGGATGCGGCGATGCACGGGTTTGAGGCCGTCGCGCACGTCGGGAATCGCCCGACCGATAATGACGCTCATGGAGTAATCCAAGTAGGATTTCTTCATTTCGTCTTCTATATTCACCAGGGTTTGCCTGCGGTGGATGTCTCGTTCCATTTTATTTCTTCCTTCTTAAATATCCAAGTTGGATACATGCATGGCGTTTTGGTAAATGAACTCGCGCCGCGGCTCCACCTCGTCGCCCATCAGCGTGGTGAAAATTTCATCGGCGAGCACCGCGTCTTCGACGCCCACCTGCAGGAGGGTTCGCTTCTCGGGGTTCATGGTGGTTTCCCAGAGCTGTTCCGGATTCATTTCACCCAGACCTTTGTAACGCTGGATGGTCAGGCCTTTTTTGCCCAGGTTGATGATGTGGTCCACCAGATCCTTGGCGGTCGGGAGAGTGACCGGCTGGGCGGCATCTTCCGGTTGATCACTGTAGGGCGGTTCCCCCAGAATGGAAACCTGCCCCATCAGATTGCGGATTTCGCCGAACTGCGGCGTACGGAAGATTTCCCGGTCGATGCAGGTGGTATGAATCGTTCCGTTATATCGAATGTCGAAAAGCATCTTGTAGCCGCCGTGATCGGGGTCCTCATCGATGCGGTAGTCCGTTACCACGTCGCTGCCCAGGGCGACAACCGTTCTGCCCGCGATTTTCAGCAGATCGCTTTCGTTTTGAAACGTCTCATCCGTCAGCGTGGGATCTCCGGCCGCAATCCGGACGACATTCCGGTCTCGATGATCTTTTTCAAAACGGTCCAGGAGGTCTTTGATGCGATTAATTTTTTTAATGATGGTCAGTAATTTGTTACCCGAAACGGGAAAAGGGCTTCCGTCCCCCATAAATAAATTCACCTTGTTCACGCCGTTTTCCAGAATGTAATTCTTCATTTGTTCTTCGTTCTGGATGTAAAACTCTTTCTTTTTGTCCACCACCTTGTACAGCGGCGGCTGCGCGATAAACAAATACCCTCTCTCAATCAATTCGCGCATCTGGCGGAAAAAGAAGGTTAAAAGCAGCGTGCGGATGTGCGATCCGTCCACGTCGGCATCCGTCATGATGATGACTTTGTGATACCGAAGCTTGCTGACGTCATAATCGTCGGCGCCGATGCCCGCCCCGAGGGCCGTCACAATCACCTTGATTTCTTCGTTTTGCAGCATCTTGTCGAAGCGCGCTTTTTCCACATTGAGCACTTTCCCGCGCAGGGGCAGGATCGCCTGGTTTTTCCGGTCGCGTCCCTGTTTGGCCGAGCCGCCGGCCGAGTCTCCCTCCACCAGGTAAAGCTCGCTTAGGGCGGGGTCCTTTTCCTGGCAATCGGCCAGTTTTCCGGGAAGCGAGCCGACTTCCAGCGCGCTCTTGCGGCGCGTCAGTTCCCTGGCTCTTCGGGCCGCTTCGCGCGCGCGCGCGGCGTCCATGCATTTATTGAGGATCTGTCTGGCGACGGACGGGTTTTCCTCCAGATAGGATCCGATTTTCTCGTAAACGATTCCCTCCACGAGACCGCGAACATCGGAATTTCCCAGTTTGGTTTTGGTTTGCCCTTCAAACTGGGGGTTGCGGACCTTTACGCTGATGACGCAGGCCAGCCCTTCGCGCAAGTCTTCACCGCGCAGGGATTCCTTGCCGTCCTTGATGATTTTGTTGGCGGTGGCGTAATTATTGAACACGCGGGTCAGCGCCGCGCGGAAGCCGACCATGTGCATGCCGCCTTCCACGGTATTGATGCTGTTGGCAAAGGAAAAGATGTTTTCCAGATAGCTGTCGTTGTATTGCAGGGCGACTTCCACCGAGCAATCCTCCCGGGCGCCGGTCACATAGATCGGCTCCTTGTGGAGCACTTTCTTGTTGCGGTTGATGTATTCCACAAAAGAAACAATGCCGCCTTTATAGAAAAATTCCGCCTTTTTTTCCGAGCGTTCATCCATCAGGGTGATTTTGACGCCGGAGTTGAGAAACGCCAGTTCCCGCAGGCGGTTGGCAATCACATCAAAGCTGAATTCGGTTTCTTCAAAAATTTCATCATCCGGCAAAAAAGAGACGGTGGTGCCGCGTCCCCTGCTTTTGCCGACAACCTGCAGGGGCCCGTCCGGAATGCCCCGCTTGTAGGTCTGCCGGTAAACATTCCCATCGCGTCGCACTTCCAGTTCACAGGCGCGGGAAAGCGCATTAACCACCGATACGCCGACGCCGTGCAATCCGCCGGATACCTTGTAGGTGTCGTTGTTAAATTTTCCTCCGGCGTGCAGTTTGGTCATGGCGACTTCCGCAGCCGACACGCCTTCCGTTTTATGAAGATCCACCGGAATGCCCCGGCCGTTGTCTTCCACGACAATGCTGTTATCAACCCTGATTTTCACGGAAATGGAATCACAGAACCCCGCCGCCGCTTCGTCAATGCTGTTGTCAACAACTTCGTAAACCAGATGATGAAGACCTTCTTTGCTTGTAGAACCAATATACATGGCCGGACGCTTGCGAACCGCTTCCAGGCCTTCTAAAACTTTAATACTGTCGGCATCGTACGTTTCTACCATAACTGCTTTTTTACTCCTTCAACCTCTTCCTTGTTCCATAAAACAAATTTATATTTTTAACGGCATGACAATACATAAATAATTATCTCCCTCGGCCGGTTTAATCAGCGTCGGTTTCAAACCAACCCCCACTTCCATCACAACATTATCAACCGATATGGCCGATACGGCATCGATGACATAATTAACATTGAATCCGACATCCATATCTTCACCGGCATATGAAATGTCAATTTCTTCCGTGGCCTCGCCTACATCCAGGTTGGTGGAATTCAACGTCATTTTATCCGCGGTAAACGATATGATCACGCCGCTGTAACGCTCGGAAGACACCACATTCATTCTCCGCAGCGCATGCAGAAACAACTCCTTATCCAGCGTCACACTGGTACCCTTTTCCGTCGGAATCACCCGTTTGTAATCAGGATATTCCGCATCCACCAGATTGATCTTTAAGATCGTATTTTCCGTTTTTACCACAAACATGTTTTTATGGACGCCGACACTGACGTTTTCATGAACATCCGTCAGTTTTTTCACTTCCAGAAGTCCTTTGCGGGGAATGATAATTCCCTTGGCGAGTTCCGGACACGGATCGGCCGTTATGGCTTTGGCCACTGCCAGTCGATGTCCGTCCGTTGCCACCATCCGCCAGAGATGATTCTTTCCGTCGGAGGCGGTCTCCAGCAATACGCCGTTCAGGTGTTTCCTGCTTTCATCGAAGGCCATTGCAAAAGAGGTTTTACTGATCAAATCTTTCAAGACTGATCCGGGAATACTGAAAAATTCCACCTGCTGACTGTCGGCAACACTGGGAAAATCGTCCGCGGGGAGCCCCGGAATTTTATAAACGGCCCTCTGACACGTTACTTTTACAATATTGTTGGCGCTTTTGGTAAAATGGACAACATCTCCCTGAATCTCGCGAACCATTTCAAAGAGCTTTTTGGCCGACAGGGTAACTTCGCCTCTTTCCGCGATATCCGCTTCATAATCGGATATCAGACTGATCTCGCGGTCTGTGGCGATAATTTTGATCTTGTTGGATTCCGCCCTTAAAAGAACATTATTTAAAATAGGGATCGTTGTTTTTTTCTCGACAATGCCTAACGTTTTCTGAATCCCGTCCAGAAAAATATTTCTGTTCACTTTGAATTCCATCGTCGCCTCCCATTAATGTTTTTATTTTTTTCTTAATATACATAATCAGTATTAGTAATAACGCCTGTGGATATGTGGATTGCCTTTTATTCAGCTCTTGTTTCAATCCTTTCGGTCTTCTTCTCCTGTTGAAGAGGTGTGCAGACTCCGATTAAGTTTTGTGGACAATATTATCCTCGATGTCCTGAATGGTTTTTTTGAAGGCGGCGTCCGACTCAACGGTTTTTAGAATTTTATTATTGGCATAAATCACAGTGGAATGATCACGGCCGCCTATTTTTTGTCCGATGTCGGGGTAAGAAAGATTAGTCAGTTTCCGGGCAAGGTACATGGAGATCTGCCGGGCGAGGACCAGATTCTTGTTTTTATTGTGTGCTTTGATATCCGAAATTTTGACATTCATCTTCCCGGCGACGGTTTTAATAATTTCCTCCACACTCACTTCTTCTTTATTGTTGTGTTTAACGAGTGTTTTCAAAACTTCCTTCACCAGGTCCAGATCGATTTCCCGGTTGGTGAGGGAGGAATACGCGGATATCCGGATTAAAAATCCTTCCAGTTCGCGGATGTTGGATTCCACATGCGAGGCAATGTAATGCGTCACCGTTGGAGACAACTCCATCTTGCTCTCGTGCATTTTCTTTTCAATGATTGCAATTTTTGTTTCGATTTCGGGGGGCTGAATATCCGCGATCAGACCCCATTCAAAGCGCGATCGCAGCCGGCCTTCCAGATTTGGAATATCTTTCGGAAATTTATCCGATGTCACAACAATCTGCTTTCCGGAGTCATGTAGCGTGTTGAAGGTATGAAAAAATTCTTCCTGCGTTCTGTCCTTGCCGGCGAGAAACTGAATGTCGTCAATCAGCAGGCATCCGATATTCCGGTATTTTTCCCGGAATTTCGGCATCCGGTCGTAGCGGATGGAATTAATCATTTCATTCATGAAGGATTCCGCCGACACATACATGACATTCAAATCCGGATGAGAGGCAATGGTCATCAACCCGATGGCATTGAGTAAATGGGTTTTCCCCAACCCCGAGCCTCCGTAAATGAAAAGAGGATTATAATTTTTCGCCGGCTGCTTGCCGACGGCAATGGAGGCGGCATGAGCAAACTGGTTGGAGGGGCCGACCACAAACCGGTCAAAAGTATAATGGCTGTTGAGGAAAGAAATATTTATATTTCTACCCGGCGAGGGGGATGTTGGATTTTTACCCTGTTCAAAAGGCAATACGGCCACTTCGGGCTTTTTTTCCTTATCCTTACTGAGCATAAAATCGATATCCACGCTGATTCCGACTACACTGTGCAGTGAGTTTTTAATCATGGACAAATAGTTGTCCATCAGCCAGTCCTTGAAAAATTTATTGGGTACGGACAACTGGACGCGCTTGTCTTCCATGGAGACGATTTTGATGGGTTTTATCCAGGTGTCAAAGTTCTGTTTTGACACTTTTTCCTGAATGATTTTCGTAGCTTTATCCCAGACAGATTCCATGATTAACCTTTTTCAAACAGCCTTATCAACAGGTGTTGATACATTTTTTTCTTACAATTCATCTAAAAGATAGCGCGCCAGACGATTCAGTTCATCCATCGTCCTGTACGAAATTTCAATAGCTCCTTTTTTGGATGACCCTTTCAACTGTACACGGGCCATACATTTTGCCGTCAATTGTTTTTCCAGATCCGCCATGTAGCGGTCTTTAACGACAGCCTTTTTTTCCGCGGGTTTCTGCTTTAACCGGTTGATCAGCTTCTCGGTTTCCCGGACGTTGAGTTCTCTTTTTAAGATCATATCCAGGGCGGCGACCTGCTCGCCCGGCGACGGCAGCGCCAGAAGGCAGCGGGCATGTCCCGACGTAATCTTTTTTTCCGTCAGGGCGGTTTTCACTTTGTCCGGCAGCTTTAAAAGGCGGACGATATTGGCAATCGTGGAGCGGTCTTTGCCGACCCGGGCGGAGATGGATTCCTGAGAAAGTTTAAAGGTTTCCATCAGTGTGACATAGGCGTCCGCCTCTTCCAGGGGGCCGAGCTCTTCGCGCAGGAGATTTTCAATCAGCGACAATTCAGCGGCTTCCACATCGGAGGCCTTACGGATCACAATCGGCACGTCTTTAAGGCCCGCCGCCTGTGCCGCGCGCCAGCGGCGCTCCCCGGCAATGATTTCATAGCCGGAATCGGCCCGGCGCACGATGATCGGTTGAATGATGCCGCTTTGCTTAACCGACGCCACCAGTTTTTTCTGGTCTTCATCATTGAAATTTTTCCGGGGCTGCCAGCGGTTCGGCCGCAATTCCTCGATGCCGCAGGTGTTGATGGGCGCTTTCCTGCCGGCGTCTGTTTCAAGCAAATCCGAAAAAATAGCGCCGAGGCCTTTGCCCAGGGCGTCTTTTTTTTGCGCCATTTACCTTTCTCCCCGAAGAATTTCCTGCGCCAGCTCCATGTAGGCGATCGCGCCGCGCGATTTGATGTCGTATAAAATAATGGGCAACCCGTGGCTGGGGCTTTCCGAAAGCCTCACGTTGCGCGGAATGACCGTCTGGAAAACTTTTCCGCCCAGATGTTTCCGGACGTCTTCCGTCACGCGATGCGAAAGTGTATTGCGCGGATCAAACATGGTCAGCAGGATGCCGCCCAGGGCCAACTGCGGATTAAGATTGGCTTTCACCAGTTTGACCGTGTTGAGCAGATGTCCCAGACCTTCCAGGGCGTAATACTCGCACTGCAGGGGGACAATCAGCGTGTCCGCGGCGACGAGCGCATTGACCGTCATGAACCCCAGCGACGGCGGGCAGTCGATGATAATGAATTCGTAGGGCCGATCCAGATTTTTTAAAAGCTGGCGAAGCCGGCTTTCCCTGTTTTCCAGATAAACAAACTCAATTTCCATGCCGATCAGATCCTGATTCGACGCAATGATGTCCAGATTGGGCAGAGCGGTCTGCACAATGACGGATTCCAGGGACGCCTGACCGATCATGGCGTGGTAAAAATTGGCTTTTTCATAGCGCATCCGTTCGATGCCGAGGCCGCTGGTGGAGTTGCCCTGTGCGTCGGCATCAATGAGCAAAGTTTTCCGGTTGGCCGCGGCCAGCGAGGCGGACAAATTAACCGCTGTCGTCGTTTTGCCGACGCCGCCCTTCTGGTTTGCGATGCATATGATTTTACTCATTATTTTTTGTAATTCTTTCGAAAATTGCTTCTGGAAAAAACTTGCGTGAAAACTAACACAAAAAAGGGTTTTTTAGAAGGGTTTTTTGCTTTATTTTGCCTTTTCTAAAATAATAATTTTGCGCGGCGGGCCCAAAAGCGGCAAATTTATATCCTCTTGATATAATTGAAATATATTGCCATGATTTTCTCCAGAAAAGGCGGCATCCACCTCCGGGGAGACGTCCGGACCTTTTAAGGTTATCAACAGGCCGCCGGGCGCGAGAAAATACTGTCCCAAGGGCATTAAATCAGGCAGCTTGAGAGAGGCGCGTGAGATCACCACATCAAATTTTTCCCTCCACTGCCCCTCACGGACAATGTTTTCCGTCCGGTCCTGGAGGGTGAAAACACCGTCCAAATTCAACAGACGTTGAATATGCTTCAGGAAAGA
>JAAZOZ010000336.1 GCA_012797505.1 Smithella sp.
CATTTTTGTCATTTCGACCGAAGGGAGAAATCTTGAACAAACGGCCATCCTTAAGATTTCTCGTCGCTCGCGCTCCTCGAAATGACATTTTTCAAAGGTATCCAACCTTGACAATGATCGCGATTTTTGCGAACGGAACGCTACTCCTCCTTCCTGATCCACGTGCCGATATTTTTATAGGTTTCGCGCAGCGCGCGATGATGCTCCCGCTGGGCGGCGTATTCCAGCACCTTGGGTTTCAGCCAGCTTTCAAAGTGCTCGACAAATCCTTTCGTCGTAAACCGTCCCGAATCTTCAACATGCAACCAAACGCCGTCCTGCTCTTCGCCGGAACTTCCGCAAAGAGCGCAGACCCGGCGCCCCTGCTCCAGAAAAAACAGATCCGCGCCGCACGAAGGACAACGCAGTGTTTTGCAGGGAAAATACGTCTCTATACGTTTGCTCAATACGTCAGCCAGCCCCTGCGCCACGGGCTGGTATTTGGCCTCCAGGCTTTCACCGGGCAGGGCGGCTTCCACAAAAGCGCTTCCCCGGAAGTCAAAGCCCATCATCCGGATGACGGCATTCACCAGCGACTGCGTCACGCCCCGCCAGCTTTCAATGCCGCCGAAAATCGCGCTCACCGCCCGGATGTTCCGGAAGTCCGGATGAAAGACGGCCATGGAAGACAGACGGTCGGCAAACAGTTTGAACTGGCCGACCGGCCCCAGCACGTAGGTCGGTATGGAAAAGATGATTCCGTCGAACCCTTTCATTTTTTCAAGAATAAAGCACAGATCGTCCTGGACGCGGCAGCGGTGCTCCGGATTGAGGCACCGGTGGCAGCCGGTGCAGGGCTTCAACTCGAAATCCGTCAGGCGCAGCAGAAAGATGGAATCCGCTCCGGCGCGCAGCGCGACGTCTTTCGCAAACATTTCGCAGTTACCCAGACGCCGGTATGAACCGGCAACGATCAAAAGCGATAATCCCAAAACCATCCTCCTGATATCGTTGATCGTTTAAACACCGAGTTTGAATCTCGCGCATGAAGTATAGGAAACGGGTTCGGGCCTGTCAAGAAAATCATGGCCGGTCTTTTATCGCTGCTTTTTAAACATCAACGACCGGCCCCCGGATATATTCAGAATCGGCTTTCTTTTTTCAGCCAGGGAGTGTAAAATCACAAACGTCTGTATTCTTTTCCTGGATGCAGACCGCCGGCGGCCGGCACGACCCTCGGCGTCGCCATCACGGGCATGACCCCTTTCCGTCCTGGTTGTCGTGGTGGCGGGCATTGTTGTTCTGTCGGCGATTCATCGCCTATTGAAGCCGTTTTTACGGGATTTGACCTGAAAATTTGGAAAGGAGTGTAAATCGTATGAACTTCCGGAAAACATGGATCCCCGTTGTTTGCGCAACCGTCTTGTCGGGCGCCGTTTTCGCATCCGTCGTCACCGCCGCCGGCCCGCCCCTGAAAGCCAAAACGTGCGCCGCCTGCCACAACGACTACGCCAAAATCCTGCCCAAAGAGCACATTCCCGTCGATAAAACCGCCGGCTGCATGTCCTGCCACGCGTCAAAACCGGGCAGTGATGAACCGACGCGGTTTTCCACGAATGCGCATAAAATCCATCAGGGCGAGAAAACCTCCGTGGAATGCGGCGCATGCCATGATCTTCAATGAGACCGCCGCATGGCCACCCTATACTTCGACGCATCATAGGCAAACCTATCACCAGGAAAAGGAGGTCGCATGTCCCTGTCAGAGGAACTGAAATATTGTGATGCAACAGCACTGGCCGGTCTGATCCGGAAAAAGGAAATCACACCTCTTGAACTTATCGAATCGGCGATCGAAAAAATCGAAAAGCTGAATCCGGCCCTCAACGCGGTTGTCACGCCGATGTACGATCTGGCGCGGCAGGCCGCGAAATTAAAACGACTCAAAGGCCCTTTCGCCGGCGTGCCGTTTCTTCTCAAGGACATCCTGGCCTCCTACGGCGGCGTGCGCATGACGCTCGGCGCCAAAGTCTTGAAAGACCTGGTCCCGGATCATGACAGCGAACTGGTCCTGCGCCACAAAAAGGCGGGGCTGATCGTGATCGGCAAGACCAACACCCCCGAATTCGGCATCCTCCCGACCACGGAACCGGAACTGTTCGGCCCGGCAAGAAATCCCTGGAACACAAATCACTCAACCGGCGGATCAAGCGGCGGCTCGGCCGCAGCCGTCGCGGCGCGCATTGTCCCCATGGCGCACGGAAACGACGGCGGCGGATCGATCCGGATCCCCGCCTCCTGCTGCGGCGTTTTCGGCCTGAAGCCGACCCGGGGCAGAATCACCCTGGGGCCCGATTTCGGCGACATGATCGGCGGACTGGTGAATGAACATGCGTTGACGATTTCCGTCCGGGACAGCGCGGCGCTCCTGGACGCGACAGCCGGCTGTCTGAGGGGAGATCCCTACTGGGCGCCGCCCGTCAAAAGATCCTTCCTGAAGGAAACGGAAACCGACCCGGGGCGCCTGCGCATCGCTTTTACCGCGAAAGCCCCGACCGACAAGCCGGTGCACGAAGACTGCGTCCGCGCGGTTGAGGAGGCGGCCAGGCTGTGCGAAGAACTCGGCCATTCGGTTGAGGAGTCCGCCCCCGTCATCGACGGGAAAACCCTGACCCGCGCCTTTGTCGTCCTTTGGTTCGCCGGCATCGCCTCCATCGTCAAGATGCTGGGGGTATCCAAAGAACAGGTCGAACCCCTGACCTGGGCCATCTACGAACAGAGCCAGACCGCCAGCGCCGCGGACTACCTGATTGCCGTCTCGACCATCCAGCGCGTCGCCCGCGATGTCGCCTCGTTCTTTGAGAAGTATGACATTCTGCTGACGCCGACACTGGCCAAGCCGCCGGCGCCGCTGGGCTCGTTCGACCCGAAGCCGGACAATCCGCTCGCGGGATTTGCCGAATCGGCCCGCTACGCCGTTTTTACGCCGATCTGCAATGCGACCGGACAGCCGGCCATGTCGGTTCCGCTTTTCTGGAACAGCGAAGGACTGCCGGTGGGCGCCCATTTCATCGGCCGGTTCGGCGACGAAGCCACGCTGTTTAGGCTTGCCGGCCAGCTTGAAAAGGCCAGGCCGTGGAAGGACCGCCGTCCGCCCGTTTGCGCATAGAGAGATTTGAAAAACCAATTTTATTTGCCATGCCCATGCTTCGACGAAAGCCGGAATCGACGAAAGCCGGAATCAATGTCTCGTAGGGAATGGTCGCGACCGTTCCCTACTGCTTCCAACCCTCGAATCTTGACAAGAAGTTCATTTAATGGGAGAATTCGACCCAAACACGTAACATGGAGGATTCCGATGAAGAAGCAAAATTTTATCCGCAAAGTTTTTTTGTCGATGATTCTACCGATCATTCTGATCTTCAACGCCGGTCTTTACGC